>JAKACE010000294.1 GCA_021821705.1 Actinomycetes bacterium
GCAGTCACCGGTCACCGCGCCGGGGAAGATGGCGCAGATGACCCTGGCCATCTCCTCCAGGTCGACTGTGGGCTCGGCGGCGGCCTCGCCCAAGAGCTTGGCCCGCTCGGCCAGGGCAGCCGCCCCGGGCGGGCGGTTCTCCTTCCGGTCACAGGGCCTGGCAGTGCTGAACTGGCCGAGCACGGCCTTCTCGAGGGCATTTTTGTGCTCGGGGGTGCGCACTATCTCGCCCGCACCGTCTGGGGCCAGGTGGTGGGTGACGAGCAGTAGCCCGGCGGGGCTGAAGATCTCGAGGGTGGCCGTGCCCAGGCGGTGGCGGAGCGTCACCGTCGTGCCCTGCATGCCCGGCACCACCGAGTAGCGGTTGCCCCTGAAGGCGACGCTCGCCCGGTGGTCGACCGGCGCCACCGCCTCGATCGTGGCCGGGTAGGGGACGGCCGGCAGCGGGAGCAGCGGCTCGGCGGCGGCCAGCTCGCCGACGCTCGGCCAACGTGGCCTAGAGCCGTCGGCCGGCGGCTCTACGAGCCCACGGGGGCTGCGGAGCCGTGCGTCACCCTTGGCCTCCCAGAAACGGTCCAGGGCGACCTGGGCGGCCTCGGGGCCCTCGGCCGACAGTGCCCGCCACCAGCGCCCGGTAGCGAAGCGGACGGCAGCTTCGACGCAACCTTTGCGGTTCCCCCTCCGGGGAGGGCAGACCGCGATGGCGGCGCCATAATGCTTGGCCACGGGGGCAAAACTGGCCTGGACGTCGCCGGTGGCGGGGTGGACCACGGTGGACATGCGGTCCACCCGCCAATAACGGGCGGTGCCGCCGAGGCGGCGCATCACCCCGTCCATGGCCTCGACCAAGTAGGCCTGCTCGGTGGCCGGGCAGATGACGCCCCGGGTGCGCCCCGAGTAGGGCAGCGTGCCCAACAGCACGTACGCCGTCCCGCCCCAGGGCGACTTGCGCCGCTCGAACCAGTCCCATTGAATTTCCTCGCCCGGCGGGTGCTCGATCTCGATCGTCTCCCTGCCTTTTACGCCCGAGCAGGCCTCGCAGTGCGGGCGCAGGCCGGCCTCGCGGACCTGGCGCACGAACGAGGGGTAGGAGCAGGGGTAACCGAGCTCGACGACCTCGTCGTAGAGGGCGCTCGCCCAGACGTGCGGGTCTTCGGCAAAGCGCGCCTTCAAGTACGGGACGAAACGCTCGAGCGGGCTCGGCTCGGCACGCCGGCGTTCGCCCGGCGCCCTCTTCCCCTCCAAGTAGGCCTTGACCGTGCGACGGTCCCGGCCGAGGTGACGGGCGATCGCGGAGTACGACCACCCTCGTTTCCTGAGTGCATGTGCTTCCACGTCTTCTCCATGTGTGAGCATGGCCTTGGGCTCCTTCCATTGCATGTGGTGACGGGACACCCCAAGCATGGAAGGGGCCCGATAGCCGATTGGTGGACCCTTCCTCTACGCCCACCAAGGCACTCAGGCCTGTACAAGTTCAGTGATCGACTCTGTACATGCTCACGCGATCCTCAACAAGGTCGCGCAGCACTGCGGGGTTGACGAGCGTGGCTCCTACGGCCGCCGAGATCTGCTCGGGCGCCAGGCTCGGGTCGGCTTCTGCTACCCGGGTCGTCACCAGGTCGCGCCGACAGGCGGCACAACGGCGCGCCACCTGGCCGGGGCTCAGCTCGTGGCCGGCCGGGCAGGACCGGGGCAGGCTCACCTCCCCTTGGGCACCGGCGCCACCCGGGCGCGCCGGGGCCGCAGGCCTGCGAACTTCGAGCTCGCGTCCTCACCGGCGCGCTTCGCCCCGGGCGACGGGCCCCCACGGACCGGCTCGACCAAGTCGCCGGGCTGGCACTCGAATATGTCGCAGAGGGCGGCGAGGGTCTTCAGGTTGAGCCGTTCGGGGACACGGGCCACGAGCCGGTAGACCTGTTCACGGGAGAGCACCACCCCCCGGGCCGCCAAGTGGGGCAGGAGGTCGGAGGTGGAGAACATCCCTGCTTCGGCCATCTTCATGCGCAGGTGCCAGCGGTAGCCGACCTCCTTCGCCTTCGCCGTCACCGCCGTCCACCTCCTGGCTCTTTGGGCGGGGCGTGCCCGAAGGCCCGCTCCAGGGCAGCTCGCACCATGCGTTGTTTGTAGTCCGAGCCAACCGTCGTGTATACGGCGGTCGTCGAGGCCCAGGAGTGCCCGGCCTGCTGCTGGACCAATAGCGGGTCGGTCCCGTCTTCTACGAGGTGGCTTATGTAGCTGTGGCGCAGGCAGTGGACGGAGAGCTCGTCGGGGAGGCCCGCCGCCCTCCGGAAGGAGGCGAAGCGCTCGTCGACCTGGCGGGCAGAGATCCGCCCGCCCCGCTCGGTCGGCCACAGCTCGGGCCCGGGAGCTTCGTACAGGGGCCGCACTTCCTCTATATATTGCGCCAGGGCCTCGGCCGCCCAGGGCATGAGCGTGAACACCTCCCGCCGGCGAGGCGGGCTGCCCCGCATCGCCTTGCCCCAGCGGACATGGCAGACCCCGAGACGGCCGAGCTCGGGGGCGGCCGGGTTGGCCCTGAAGTCACCCACGTCCAGCATGGCCACTTCCCTCCGGCGCAGGCCCCAAGCGTAGGTGACCTTGAACAACGTGGCGTCACGGAACGCAGCCAGGGCGCCCTTGCGGCCCTCCGCCAAGATCTTCCCCACCCGCTCGTCGGCGGCGTCGAAGAACGCCTGCAGTTCCTCCCGGCTGAGCGGGCGCCGGCGGGGGTCGCCCTCGTACTCGCTCACGTGCACGGCGGTGTTGCCCTCGTAGCAGATCTGGGCCGGCACCGCCCCCGCCCGCCGGCGGCAGGCCTCCGCCCAGCCGTAGCGGTCGTCTGTGAGGTAGGCCATGAACGTAGCCAGGGCGCCCTCGTAGTTGCGCACGGTCGAGTGCGCCCAGCCGTGCGAGGAGATCCACTGCTCCATCTGCTCGGGCCGCCAGCGCCACGGCCAGGTCCCGGTGGACTCCTGGAAGCGGCGCACCACCCGCTCCCGCCCGGCGACCATCGAGGGGCTCAGCCGGCGGGCGCGCTGCTGGAGGGCCCAGCCCTCGAGCATCTCCTCGAACAGGGCGACCTCCGGCCGGAGAGGGGTAGCCCCACCGACGACCACCAGGCCCGTGGGAGCGGCCGCCCGCCTCACCACCAAGACAGTCCTCCCATCTGTAGGCTCAGCCCTCCTCCGCGCTGGCGTTGGGGCGGGCGCCGGCATAGCGCTGCCAGGCGCTGGCCCGGGTGACGCCGAGCAGGTCGGCGACCTCCGCCCAGGACAGGCCTTCTGCCCGGGCCTCGGCGACGGCACCAGGCAGGCGGGAGCACGCCTCGGCAAGGAGGCTCGCTACCAGGTGCAACCTGCCAGCGACGTCGCCGCGGTGTCCTCCCCCGTGGCCGGTGCGAGGTAGCAGCTGCGGCGGGGCTCTCTTTTCCTGCGCGGCTTGCCATACACATAAGCGCTGTCGCCGGCGCCGGCCGGGACGTTCATTTCTGGGCCCAGCCTCCCAACATCTCCTCGAACAGAGCGAGCTCCGGCCGGAGAGGGGTAGCCCCCTCCGTGACCACCAGGCTCGCGGGGCCACCCGCCCGCCTCACCACCGAGACAGACCTCCCATCTGTAGGCGCCAGCTGCATCGGTGTGCCGTCTGGCGCAACGAAACCAGATGCCACATCTTGGCAGCTATCTCAGACCGAGTGGTGGATCCCCCTCTGACCAGGGACTACGCCGCGACCAGTACGCCCTCAGAGAACAGCCCGGGAACAAAAGCCCTTACGCCGCAACGATCACACTTTTGGCGAATGTGTCATCAAATACAATATTGCTCACTAGTAAAGCCATGGCCAGGCTATGCCGCAGGACGTGCGGTGTCAGGCGCTTGCGGCAGATCGTCGGGCGAGTCTTTGCGGCCAGGGGGCGGTACTTCGCGACTCTGCGCTCGACGGCGCCTCGGCTGA
>JAKACE010000295.1 GCA_021821705.1 Actinomycetes bacterium
GGCGGCGGCCGGCGCCGGCTCGGCCCTGCCCTTCGCGTCGCCATCTGGCCGGGGCATGGCTCCCGGGACCAACCTGGCCCCGGGCTCCAACCCATCGGTACTGCCCGGGGACGTGCTCATCGCCGACGAGGACAACAGCCGGCTGCTCGTCGTCAACCCGGCAGGCAGCATCGTCTGGCAGTTCCCGGGCAGCACCCGCTTGCCCGCCGGTACGACGTTCCTCAGGCCCGACGACGGTTTCTTCGCCCCCAACGGCAAGGCCATACTTGCCACCGAGGAGACCGACCAGGTCATTTCCCTCATCGACCTGGCCTCCGGGCGGATCCTCTGGCGCTACGGCACCCCCGGGGTGCCGGGGTCGGGACCGAACCAGCTCTCCAACCCCGACGACGCCATGCTCCTGCCCAACAACGAGGTCGTGATCGCTGACATCAAGAACTGCAGCATCCTGGTCACCAGGGTCGGCCTGCACGTCCCGTTGCAGCGCTTCGGCATACAGGACACCTATTGCTACCACGCTCCGCCCATCAGGTTCGGCAGCCCCAACGGGGCTTTCCCGCTGACGGACGGCAACTACCTGGTGACCGAGATCAACGGCGACTGGGTGGACGAGATGACGCCGTCCGGCAAGATCCTGTGGTCCGCCCACCCGCCCGGGGTCGCCTACCCTTCCGACAGCAACGAGGTGTCACCGGGAGTGTTCGTGACGGTCGACTACTCCAAGCCCGGCCAGGTCGTCGAGTTCAACGCACAGGGCCAACTGCTCTGGCGCTATGGTCCCACGAGCGGCCCCGGGATGCTGGACACGCCCTCGCTGTGCGAGCCGGTGCCGACCAATGGCGATTTCCTCTGCAACGACGACGGCAACGACCGCGTCATCGTCATCGACCCCCGCACGAACAGGATCGTGTGGCAGTACGGCCACACCGGCGTCGAAGGGACTGCACCGGGCTACCTGAGCGGGCCTGACGGAGTCGACCTGGCCCCGCCGTACTCCATGCTCGTGCGCCACCGGAGCACTATCGGTCTGCCCAACCTCACCTGCAGTCCCGGCCTCCCTGCCGGCGCCTGCACCGTCTTCCAGCCCTGACCGCCGGCCGGCCCGGGCGGCCCTCAACCCGCCAGGAGACTGAGCACGGCCCTGCGCCGCCTTTGCCCGGCGTGGCGGCTGTACGTTGGTCCCGTGCCGCGCCCGCCCACCGTGCTCGTCTCCAGGCAGGCGGACGGCAGTTTCACCGTGAAGGTGCGCTCACCACGCTCCGAGACCAGCCATGTCGTCTCGGTGCCCGACAGCCTCCCGGTCGAGCTGGGCGCCGGTCGGGTACCGCTGGAGGAGCTGGTACGGGCATCCTTCGCCTTCCTTTTGGACCGCGAGCCGGCAAGTTCGGTACTCCCCCGCTTCAGCCTGGACGTGATCAGCCGCTACTTCCCCGAGTACCCGGCCGAGTTGCGCCACTACCTTACGGGCACTTCCGCCGAAGGGTCAGCTGGCCGGTCCAGGGGCTGAGGCCGGGGGCCCCGGGCCTCCCCAGCCGGTGGCACCAAGCCGGCCTGGGCCCGAGCCTCCCGAGCCGCCGCAGGCAGGCGGGGCGTTGGTCGGACCGCCTTCTGGGCCCGGCAGACTGGGGCCATGGCACCGAGGGAACCATGGTGGAGAGGCGCCACCATCTACCAGATTTACGTCCGCAGCTGGAGGGACTCCAACGGGGACGGCGTCGGGGACCTGCCCGGGGTGATCGAAGGCCTCGACTACCTGCGGTGGCTGGGCATGGACGCCATCTGGCTCTCGCCCACGATGCCGTCGCCCAACACCGACTTCGGCTACGACGTCTCGGACTACCTGGGCGTGCACCCCGAGCTGGGGACGCTCGAGGACATGGACCGCCTGGTCGAGGAGGCCGCCCGGCGGGAGATCAAGGTGATGCTCGACCTGGTGCCCAACCACACCTCCGATGCGCACCCATGGTTCGTCGACGCCCTGTCCGGGCCCACCAGCGCCCATCGTGGCTACTACGTGTGGGCACCGCCCAAGCCCGGCGGCGGCCCGCCCAACAACTGGCTCGACGCCACCGGCGCCCCGGCATGGACCTTCGACGAGGCCAGCGGGGAGTTCTACCTACACAACTTCCTGCCGACGCAGCCCGACCTCAACTGGTGGGACGCCAGGGTGCACGTCGAGTTCGAGCACATCCTGCGATTTTGGTTCGACCGTGGGGTGGCCGGGTTCCGCATCGACGTGGCCCACGGGCTGTACAAGGACGCCCTGCTGCGAGACAACCCACCACCCAGGGACGACGACCACCCGGCTGTCCGCCGGGGGAAGCTCCGGCCCGAGTACAGCTCGCACCGGCCGGAGGTGCACGACGTCTACGCCCGCTGGCGCCAGATAGCCGACAGCTATGAGCCAGCCTGTGCGCTGCTCGGCGAGACCTGGGAGTTCGACTACGAGCGCTTCGCCCGTTTCTACGGGGTCGACGACAGGCCGGAGCTGCACATGGGCTTCAACTTCCCGTTCGTGCTGAGCCAGCTAAGGGCGCCCGAGATGGCCAAGATCGCCAACGAGACCCTGGACGCGCTGCCCGATGGCGCCACCCCGGTTTGGACAGCCTCCAACCACGACGTCGGGCGTTTCCCTACCCGCTGGTGCGATGATGACGACGACGCCACCAGGGCCGCACTGCTCGTCCTGGCCAGCCTCCCCGGCACCCTGGTGCTCTACTACGGCGACGAGCTGGGCATGGCCGACGTCGACGTCGCCCCCGAGGACCAGCGCGACGAGATGAGCATCGCCCAGCCCGACCGCCCCGGCCGCGACCGCTGCCGCACCCCGATGCCGTGGTCGCGCCAGCCCAACGCCGGCTTCAGCTCGCCCACGGCCCGGCCCTGGCTGCCTCTGGGCGACTACACCGACAAGAACGTCCGTACCGAGCAGGCGAGCCCCTCGTCCGTGCTCAGCTTCTGGCACCGCCTGGCCGAGCTTCGGCGCCAGGGCCGAGCCGGGGGGTTGGGAGCCTGGCACCAGCTGGCACAGGATGATCAGGTGTGGGCCTACCAGGTCGGCAGTACGGCGACGGTGGTCAACCTCTCGGCCCAGCCGGCCACGTGCCGGTTGGCGCAGTTGGCCGGCGCTCGAGTGCTGGTTTCGACCCACGCCGGTCAGCCGGGGGAGCTCGAGGCGGGGCAAGACATCGGGCTCCAGCCCTGGCAGGGCCTGCTCGTGGACTTGGGGGCCCCCTGAGGCCTACGTGCCGGCCGGCTCGCCCTCGGAGCTGTCCTCGACCGGTACGGCCAGCGCCGTACCGAACACGATGACCAGGAAGAGCAGCACGATGAGCACGTGCATCACCGTGCAGTACTCACAGAGGTGGTGGAGCTTTATCAGCTCGGCCCACAGCAGGTAGAAGACAGAGAGCAACCCGGCCACCACACCGAGGATGCGCAGGCGGCCGAACCACGGCGACGCCTGGCGCCAACCCCACGGGCTGCATATGACCAGCATCCCGACTGCCCACAACAGGCCGGCGTCCGCCACCGGCACCCCGAGGGGGTGGGAGTAGACGCTGGTGGTGACCAGGCCGCAGTTGACAAAACCATTGGTCGGGCACGCCAGCACGCTCGCCGACGTGTAGTGCGCGTACGTGAGGTAGGCCGCATCGGCCACCGCCAGGACGCACAGGATGGTCGTCGTGAGGGGCACCCAGCGGGGAGGGACCATGCGAAGGCCGGCACCGCCGGAGGGCAACTCCCCGTCGTCGCCCCCGTCCCCTGGGCGACCGTGAGCGCTGGGCGGCGGTCCTGCGGCCGGCAGGTTGCGGGGGGCGGTGGCGTTGCTGACCCGGGCCACTGCTAGCCCTTCTTGGCAGCCGAGGTCGTGGTCTTCTTCGCCGTTGTGGCACCTGTCTTGCTGGATCCGGCGCTCAGCGCCGACGAGGTTGTTCTCCCCTTCAGGTC
>JAKACE010000296.1 GCA_021821705.1 Actinomycetes bacterium
GAGCCTCAATGGGATTCAGCCCGGCGGCGCGGCGGGCGGGGTAATAGCCAAAGAAAATACCAATTCCTGCGGAAATGGACAATGCCAGGATGATCATGTGCGGTTCGACCTGCGGAGAAAATTTCAGAAACCTGACATAATGAGTTGCCACAACGCCCACGACCACACCCATGAATCCACCCATCAAGCTTACCAGAACGGATTCAATGAGAAACTGGCGTAAAATATCGCGTCGGCGCGCCCCAATGGCTTTGCGAATACCGATTTCCCGCGTGCGTTCGGTTACCGTCACCAGCATGATATTCATGATCCCTACGCCACCGATAAGCATCGACAGCCCAGCGACAGAACCGAGCAGCAGCGTAAAGGCTCCGCCGATACGATTGGCCATCTGGATAACCTGCAATTGGTTGGAAATCCAGAAATCATCTTCATCGCCATAAATAAGAGAATGACGAATCCGCAGTATTTTTTCCGCCTTTTCCTGCACCGTCGCAAGATCCGCCGCATGTACTACCTGCATATCGATATGATTGAGCGCCTTATTCCGGCCCCGCCCCAGCAGGTCCTTCCACAGCGCACCGTCGCGACGACGGGCCCGCTCGGCCACCAGGACGTGCTCGACGGGCGTCATCTCGGGGAAGACCTCGATGCGCTGGAAGGTCCGAGCCAGCCCCAACCGGGCACGCTCGTGCACGGGCACGCCGCCGAGTGGGCGGCCGGCGAACGAGATGGCGCCCTGGTCGGGGCGGAGTTGGCCACAGACGCAGTCGAAGAGGGTGGTCTTGCCCGCTCCGTTGGGACCGACGAGGCCGACGGCCTCCCCAGGGCCGACGGTGAGGTCGACCCGCGACAGCGCCCGGACGCCCCCGAAGGCCAGCGACACGTCGCGCACCTCGAGCAGCGGGGCCTCAGCCACGCCCGACCGCCTCGACCGGCTTGCCCAGGGAAGCCGGCCGCCCGAGCAGGGTGGCCGCCTCGGCCGGACCGCCGCCGTCGATCCTGCCCGCCCGCCGCTGGTCGACGGCCCGCAGCAGGCGGTTCACCCGCCGCATCCACTGGCTCCGCTGGTACTCCACCACGCCCTCGGGGTGAGCGGCGTAGGTCAGGGCTCCGAAGGCGAACAGGACGAACTCGAGGCTCTGGAAACGGCTGGGCACGTAGCTGAGCACCTGGGCCAGCACGGCGTAGGCCATGCCCGCCTGCACCGCGCCCTCCACCGTCCGCACCCCGGTGGTGACCACCACCACCACGAAGGCCAGGGACACCACGTACTGGAAGTCGTTGGGGCTGATCGGCCCCTGCACCGAGCCGTACAGGGCGCCGCCGAGGCCGGCCACCCCGGCCGACAGGGTGAACACCGTCACCCGCGAGCGGTTGCGACTGATGCCGATGCTGGCCGCCCCGACCGGGCTGCCCCGCAGCGCTCCCAGGTACTGGCCGGTGGTGCCCCGCTGCACCAGCAGCACCAGGCCCATGCAGGCCACCAGCACGACCAGCGCCAACAGCAAGAACGACCGGTCACTGGCGAAGCTGACCGGGCCGAGCGCCGGGCGGGGGACCTGCACCCCGTCGAGGCCGCCGCCCGACCACGAGAACTGGAACAGCACGTTATCGGCGAACAGGGCGAAGGTGAGCGTCACCAAGGTGAGCAGCAGGCCCGACACCCGCGACACCAGCAGCGCCACCACCGCCCCGGCAGCGGCGGCCACCAGGCCGCCCACCACGGCACCGAGGAGCACCGACAGACCGGCGTGCTGCGCCAGCTGGCCGACGGTGAACCCGCCGATGCCGGCGAAGGTCGCCTGGCACAGCGACAGCTCGCCGCCCATACCGGTCACCAAGGTGATGGACAGGAAGATGACCGAGAACACCAGCCCCTGGTCGAAGGGGAAGACCCAGATGTCGGGCACCCAGGTGAGCGACGACACCACGAAGGCGACCAGCAGCAGCCGCCACCCCCAGCGCATGGGCAGGACCAGGCGCTCGTCTCGCAGCGTCACCGACGGCGCCGCCGGTGGCGGGTCGACGGCGACCAGCGGATCGGTGCTGCGCTCGAGGTTGCGAAGCCGGGGGTTGACCAGCAGGACCGCGACGAGCAGCACGAACGGCAGGGACGGGACCACCCCCTGGGCCAGGACGCTGCCGGAGGGCAGCTCCTGCTGGACCACCGTCTCGAGGACCCCGACGGCGATGCCGGCCACCAGGGCCACCGGGATGCTGCTCATGCTGGCCACGGCGGCCGCCGTCAGCCCGGCCACCAACAGGGCGGTGAACTCGAGCGGCTGGGTGGGGTCGAGCGATCCCATCTGGGGGAGCAGCAGCACCCCGGCCAGCCCGGCCAGCACGCTGGACAGCGCCCAGGCGGTGGCGGCCACCGACGAGGCATCGACGCCCTCGAGCTGCGCCAGCCGGCGGCTCTCCACCACCGCCCGCATGCGCAGGCCCAGGGTGCTCCAGCGGAACAGGGCCATCAGGGCCAGCACCACGGCCACGGTGATGACCAGGGTGGAGATGTCGGACCCGGTGATGGGTGTCTGGGCCAGGTGGAAGTAGACGATGTTGGGCGACAGCCACAGGTAGCCGAGATTGGTGCGGGTCGATGTGCCGAAGACGATGGGGATGAGCTCAGGGATGGCGATCAGGATGCCCAGGGACACCACCACCTTGGCCGTGGTGGACGCCGTGGGGATGTGGCGGTAGAGGAACCGGTCGAGCGACAGCCCGATGGCCGGCGCCAGCAGCCCGACGGCCACGACCAGGGCGGCCCACTGCGGCAGGCCGTCGGAGCGCTGCAGCAGGTCGTAGACCAGCGCCGAGGCGAAGGCCTGCGCCCCGAAGGCCAGGTTGAAGACCCCGGTAGCCCGGAAGGTCAATACCAGCCCGACAGCCATCAGGGCGAACTCGCACCCGTACGGGACGCCGGGGATGGCGTAGTTGACGAGCTGGGTCACGTCCCTGGCGTGCCCGGCGGGGACTTGATGGGCACGGCCGACGTCCCGTTGAAGCAGTCGAGGACCTGGTGCCCGGGTTGGAGGAGGGCCACGCTCAGCTCCACCCGGCCGTTCACCACCTGGGCGAAGGCCGAGCAGTAGGGCGGCACCGCCTTGGTGTGGGCCACGGTCCAGTTCACCGGGGGGATGAGCCCGCCGGCGGTGAAGGCCTTCTCCTTGTTAATGGCATCCACCAGCGCCTTCTGGGTCAGCGTCCCGTGCCCCACCGCCCGCAGGCCGGCCACGAACTGTGCGGCGTTGACCCACCCCTGAAAGGCGACGTCGTGGTAGACCCAGTTCGGCTCGTACTTCCGCATCTCCTTCAGGTACGTGACCATGCCCGGGTACTGGGCCGGATAGGCGGTGCCGGCCTCGAAGGGCACGTGCTGGAGCAGGAAGATGACCCGCTGCATGGCGGTAGCGTCTTGGGAGGCCAGTGTGCGCGAGTACCCGTTGAGCCAGAGGCTGTAGGCCGAGGCCAGCCCGTACTGCTTCATCGCCTTGGCGAAGGAGAGGTTGTCGGCGCCCTCCATGCAGGTGAGGAGCAGGCCGACGTGGTCGGCAGCCATGCGGAACACGTCGGCGGCGGGGTTGCCACCCAGGGAGAAGGTGTAATCCTGCACGGGCACCGAGATGCCGGCCCTCTGCATGGCCTGGGCGTCCGCCCGGCAGGCGTTGTCGGACTGGGCTATGCCGTTGTAGGCGACCACGGCCGCCGTCTTCACGCCGAGCTGGTGCGCGACCCACACCACGGTGGTGCCGTTGGTGTTGTAGCTCAGGACAGAGCCGTACGTGCCGAACAGGTTGGGGGCGTTCTGCCAGCCCGGCTCGATCATGTACCCGAAGGTCGGCGTGCCCGTCTGGGCCAGGTAGCTGGTGGCCGTGAAGAACGGGGTGCCCACGCCCACGATGGCGAAGACGTGGTCCTGCTCCACCAGGTCGCGGGCCTG
>JAKACE010000297.1 GCA_021821705.1 Actinomycetes bacterium
GCGAGGGACCCCCAGCGCGACCTGCCACGGGCCATCATCGCCTCGATGCTGCTCGGGGTCCTGCTCTACCTGTGCCTCGAGGTGGTACTGATCGGCGCGTTCAACCCGGCCAACCTGGCCCTGCCCGCCAGCTGGCACCACCCCCTCGGGAGCATAGGCAACTACGGGCCCTACGCCCAGATGGCGACGGCGCTCGGCCTTGGGTGGCTGGCGGTACTGCTCTACATAGACGCGGTGGTCTCTCCGGCGGGTACGGGGATGCTCTACGTGGCGACGACTTCGAGGATCACCTACTCGATGGGCAAGGCCGGGGCCCTGCCCAGTGCCTTCGACAGGATCGACCGCCGCTCGGTCCCCTGGTTCAGCGTCATCCTGGCGTCGGCTTTCGGGGTGCTGGTCTTCCTGCCCTTCGGCGGCTGGAACAAGCTGGTGGTGTTCATCTCGAGCGCCACCGCGTTCATGTACGCGTTCGCGCCCGTGTCGCTGGCCGCGCTGCGCCGTTCCGACCCCGACCGTTACCGGCCCTACCGCGTCCCTGCCGCCCAGGTCCTGGCCCCCCTGGCCTTCGTGTTCGCAAACCTGATCGTCTATTGGGGCGGCTGGCCGGCGGTGTGGCGCATATGCGTCGGCGTGGCCATAGGCGTCGCCATTCTGGGCGTGACCCGCGCCACGACGCCTGCCTCCAGGCGCCAACCTCTCGACGTGAAACCGGCCGCGTGGGTGGTCCCCTGGATCGGCGGCATCATGGTGCTCGACGCCATCGGTCCCCGGTACGTGTCGAGCTATCGCCAGGTCGTGCCCTTCTGGTGGGACCTCGGCGCCGTGGCCCTCTGGAGCCTGCTCGTCTTCTACCTGGCCCAGTGGCTGGCACTACCCCCCCGGGATGTGGCTGCCAACGTCGAAGCAGCGCAGATGGCGACGACCGAGGAGGAGATCGAGCTGGGGGTCGGAGCATGACCGTTCGACCTGAAGTGCCCGGCCCATGGGTGGCGCTGGCGGCCGGGTGGGTACGGTGGCAAGTGGTTGGCACGGGCCACGACCGGTTGCGGGCAGGGATGTTCGGATGGAGGAACAACTGACGGCACGGCCGGCGGCCGGCGGCTCCGTCGGACCGGCGGGCCAGACCGGGAGCGCTGAGCGCACGGCACCGAGCGCTGAGGGCTCGGCACCGTCCAGCGCCCTGTCCGGGGGGCCGTCCTCGGCCGCGCCGGCGACGGCGGTCCTGGCACGCCAGGCTGAAGCCGCCTCGCCTGTCCCCGGACCACCGGGACAAGCTTCGCACGGCACCAGCCTCCTCGGTGCCCCGCCGGCGGTGGCGGCCCGACCTGGACGCCTGCTGGCACTCGGCGAGCGGGCCGGGGTGCTGGCCAGGCGGTTGGGGGCCCGGCCTCGTTTCGACCTCTGCCTCGTCGTGGTGCTCATGGGAGTGGCAATTGCGCTGAGGTGGAGGACGATCGCCACCAGCTACTGGGGCGACGAGGCGATCGCCATCGGCAT
Source organism: Actinomycetes bacterium (assembly GCA_021821705.1). GTDB lineage: Bacteria > Actinomycetota > Acidimicrobiia > Acidimicrobiales > Palsa-688 > JAJZMF01. The sequence goes on from JAKACE010000297.1 coordinate 1,498, forward strand.
CGCCACCCATTCCATCGGGTCGCTCCCCCATTACCTCGTCAACGATGGCTCCCCACCCCTTTACTACGTCGTCCTGCACTACTGGATGGACGTGTTCGGGCGCTCGGAGGTAGCGACCCACGCCCTCTCCCTGATCCCGGCGGTGATGGCCGTACCGGCTTCGTGGTGGGCGGGCAACCGGCTCTTCGGCCACTGGGCCGCCCGGGCAGCCGCGGCCATGGTCGCCACTTGCGCCTACCTCGACTACTACGCCACCGAGACCCGCATGTACTCATGGCTCGTGATGACCGCCATCGTGGCCCTTACCTTCTTCGTCCTGGCGGTGCGGGGCGAGGGTAGGCGCTACTGGGTCGGCGCCACGGTGCTGATGGCCACGATCCTCTACCTCCAATATTGGGGCCTGTACGTGCTTGCAGCCACGTCGCTCGTGGGAGCTGTCGCGGGGCTGCGCGCTCGCGACCGGCGGCTCGTCCGCTCGACCGTTCTCTATTTCGCAGCCTGCGCTGCTGCCTTCGCTCCCTGGGCGCCACAGTTCGTGCGCCAACTCACCAGCACCGGCGCTCCCTGGGCCCCCAAACCCACCCTTTTGGACCTCATCGGCGACGTCTTCAATGCCGTAGCCTCCGCCGGCTGGGCCGGGCCCCTGGTGGCTCTGGTCGTCGCCGTCCGAGCCGCCCACCTCCGGGGCCGGGCGCGCCGTGCAACAGGGGGCACCTACGGTGGCCCGGCCCGGTGGTGGCACCCCGGACCGGTACCCTCGGCGTTGGCGCTGGCCTCGGCGGTACCGCTGACGACCATCGTCGTGGCGTGGTTCGCCGGCCAGATCGTCAATTCCTGGAACCCCCGCTACCTCGGGATAGCTGTCGTACCCGCCCTGCTGGCCCTGGCCGGTGGACTGGCTGCCGCCAGACGGGGGTTCGCCGCCCTCGTCCTGGCCGTGTGCACGGTCACTGCCACCGCCGTCCCCCTGCTGGTGGACCGCCAGCTCACGGTGACGACGGCCAAGTCCAACGTGGCCGAGATGCTCCAACGCCTGCACCCGCTCCTGCACCCCGGCGCCCTGGTCATCTCCACCGAGGTGACAAATATGCCCGTCATCGCCCTCGACCTCGGCCCCGGCTACCGGTACGCGTCCCCGCTGGGCCTACTACGGGATCCTCTCGTGGTGAACTGGACCGACCTGCCGACACGGCTGCAGGCCGTGAGTGCCCAGTCCAACCTGGAGCCCCTGCTCAACTCGCTACCCGCAGGCGGCCAGGTGCTTATGGTCAACCCCACGGCGTGGGGCGGTCAGGAGACACCGGCGCGGTACCTAGGGCCTGTCAAAGCGGAGGGTGTGGCCGCCAACCAGGTCGTCGTAGGCGACCCACGCTTGGCGAAGGTGGCCTACCAGGGCGTGAGCCGCTATTCGAACCCGCTCTACCCGATGACGGCGACGCTTTTCGTAAAAGTCGCCGGGCGCCGCAGCCATTAGGCGTGAGCGGAGAGGGAGGGATTTGAACCCTCGGACGGGTGTTGGCCCGTCAACTCATTAGCAGTGAGCCCGATTCGGCCGCTCTCGCACCTCTCCTTGGCCAACATGCTAGCGCACCGCCACTTGGCCCGGGGAGACGCCCGAAGTGGCCCTCTAGCTGCGTTTATCTCCCCACCCAGCACCACCGGTCCGCAACCGTCTACGGGGCATCCAAGAGCCGGAGCACACTGCCGGGCGGCGCCGGCGAGCGCATCGCGGCCAGCGGGGTTGTGCCCTCACCGGGGCGGCTGGAAGAACTGGGAGTATACGACTGCGGCCACGAAGGAGACCGGGATCCCTCTGTAGGCCGGTTGGCCTTCCAGAACCTGGGGCGGCGCCGGGACGCTGCGGCCCGAGGCCCCGGGTGGCACCACCAGGTACCCGCCGGGGTTGGCCGTGACCTCGTCGACGGCCGCCTGGCTGTCCTGCCAGTGCGGCTGGAAGTCAGTGGTGACGATCATGTGCTCCTGCATGAGACGGGCCACGGCCTCGTGGAAGGCGTTGCCGACGATGTCGAGGTAATAGCGCAGCTCAACCTTGGCGGCGTAACCCTTGGCCTTCTTCAGGGCGGAACCGACGTCGCCGCGCAGCGAGAGGACGTCCTTGACATGGCCCTCGAGCTTGGTGCCTGCCTCGATGAGGTTCACGACCTGCTCGTAATCGCTGGCGTTGCGGGCCTCGGAGTAGGTGGTCAACCCCGCCTGCAGGGCGGCGGAGAAAGTCTGCTCTTCGAGCGACCAGGCACGGTAGGCGGCACTGGCTCCCACGGCCGCAGCTATGAGGGGTTTGCTGATGAGACCGACTATTGCGTCGGTCACCAGTGAGGTAGCGCCCCACAGGGCAACCATGCGAGCTATCACCATCCCGAGGTGGACCAGGTTCTCGGTGCTATACAGGTACTGCCCCGTCGGCGCCGCAACCGCGGCGTT
>JAKACE010000298.1 GCA_021821705.1 Actinomycetes bacterium
GGCTCGCCGCAGGACAAGTTGCGCGGTCGCCTGGGCTTCGTGCCTGTGCAACGGTTCTTTTCGGTCTGCGACCGCGCAACTTGTCCTAAGGCGGTCCCTGAGCTGCTTGAGCGGTTCGGGGCCGGCGGGCGCGGCATGCTGTTCGAGTGCATGAGACCAACCCACGCAGCACCAGCCCAGGAGAGACAGCGCAGACTAAAGCGGCCACGGTCGTGAGCCGGTCAACGAGCGCGGGTGCAACCGTCGTGTACACGGACGGCGCCTGCCAGGGTAACCCCGGCCCAGGCGGGTGGGCGTGGGCCGTACCGGGCGGTCGCTGGCGCAGCGGCGCAGAGCGGCGCTCGACCAACCAGCGCATGGAGATCAATGCCGCACTGGACGCCGCCCGTACGCTCGACGGGCCCCTGGAGATAGTGAGCGACAGCACCTATGTGGTCAACTGCTTCCAGAAGGATTGGTGGAGGAAATGGGTCGTCAACGGCTGGGTGAGCACTTCGCGCCAGCCGGTGGCCAACCGTGACCTGTGGGAGCCCCTCGTCGACATCTACCGGAGCGAGCCGGGCCGTATCCGGTTCCGTTGGGTCAAGGGCCACAGCACGGACCCCTACAACGACTTGGTCGACCGCTTGGCTGTGGCAGCTGCGAGCAGCCAGATGGGAGGGGAAGGCGACGCTCCCCCTGGCGTGGTCGAGCTGGGCGCTGCCGACGCGCCCACTCGGGTCGGGCGGAGCAGGGCCGGGGTTGTTGCCGAGCACGGGACGGCGGGCGGCCGCCCAGGGCTCAGGTCTCCGGGGGCCGAGCCGACTGGAGCCGAGCCGACTGGAGCCGAGCTGTTCGGAGCACTGGGGGCTGACGAGGCGGGCGTCGTCCTGCGCCAGGCAAGGAGCGACGACGAGGCCGCGCTGCTCGAGCTCTGCGAGTCAGCCGGTTTGCCTGTGGGGCGCTCGGAGCGGCTCCGGTTGCACGAGCTGATCAGCCGGCAGCCAGGGGCGCTCCTGGTGGCTGAAAGGGCCCGGCCTGGGCCCACGACCGAGGCGGCGCCGGTGGCAGGGGCAGCCGTGGTTGTCTTCGACGGATGGCGGGGCAACGTCTACGTGCTCGCAGTACACCCGGCGTCGCGTGGCTCGGGGGTGGCGGTCCTCCTGGTCGAGGAGGCAGAGCGCCGGCTTGCCAGCGAAGGAGCGCGCCAGATCGCGGTCTTTGTCCCTGGTGGCGGGGTTGTCAGCGGGGGGCCATGGGAGGTTGCCGGCTACCGCAGGGTGGGGGATGAGGTCTACGTGAAGGACTTCGCCGCCGGTCGGGGCGCACCGGGGACAGAGCGGCCGCCGGGTGCTCGCGTCCGGTGGGTGGCTTCTGACGCCGGGCCCGGCATGCAAAAGGGCGCCGAGGACCGCCTACAGGCCGCCGATCCGGCTGGGGGGCCATAGCCGGACGAAAGCCTGGCCGACTATGTAGCTGGCCGGCAGCGGGCCCCAGTAACGCGAGTCGTAGGAGTTGGTGCGGTTGTCACCCATCACGAAGTAATAGCCCTGAGGCACCTTGTAGGGGTCGGGAAGGTTGGCCGTGCCTGGTCCGGTGGCCCATTGGGTGCAATAGGGCGACCCGGGGTCCTGCCAGCCCTTGGGCAGGTAAGGCTGTGGGATTTGCTTGCCATCGACGTAGACGGCGCAGTTGGCTACCCGCAAGGTCTGGCCGGGACCGGCTATGACCCGCTTGATGAGGTCCTTGTCCGAGCTCACGTCAGCCGGCGGCCGGCGGAAGACGACTATGTCCCCGGTGCTGTAGTGACTGGTCAGTTTGTAGACCATGACCCGGTCGCCTGGGCGCAGTGTCGGCTCCATGGAGCCGGAGGGGATCCAGAACATCTCCACCAGGAACGTCCGCACGAGCAGGGCGGCAAGCAGGCCGATGACGATGACAACGGCCCACTCGCGTATGGCCCTCCCGTGCGGGGAACGGCGGGCTGCTGGCGAGGCGGGCAGCAGGTCCCCGCTGGGCACCGTGCCTGTCTCGTCTGGGGCGACAGGGTTGCTCACGGCCGCGCCTGCGACGAGATCCCGTGGCCCTGTGCCGTGCGGCGCGCACCTACGACGACCTCGGCCGGGGCTGCCAGGTCTGTGGGGACACTGACACCGACCGTGCAGGTGAGAGCCCCGAGGCCTGGGCAGGGCCCGTACAGGAGGCGGATTGGTACGGGCCCGGGCAGCTTCCATCGCACTGACAGCACCGAGCCGACCAGGGCCGGGCCCACGGCCTGCCCGACGACCCTGACCCGAAGGTGTCGGGCTCCAAGTGCGTCAGACAGTTGGCTGACCGCTCGTAAGGGCTCGGTTACCCGTGCCTGCACGGCGTGGACGGGGCTGGCCTGGGCCGTAGGCGCCAGCAGGGCAGTCCCAGCCCCGAGGAGGGACAGGGCGGCGGCCGTGGCGCCGACCGCAACCCGCCCCCGCCGCGCCCCCAGCCGAGCCCTCTCACGGCCGGCGGCCACGAGGTAGCTGAAGGCGACCACAGGTGACGACGAGCCGTCGGCCACGAGCATGCGCCCGAGCTCGACAGCCTCCTCAGCGTGGCGTTCCCTCCAGGGCCGCGGGTAGCAGCGTATGGCGGCCCGGACGAGCCTGCTCTCAGTGGACGGGTCGTACGCTGGCGCCGAGCACTCCCCGAGGTCGGAGAAGCTCCCGAGCACGCGACGGCGGCCGTACCCGTTCACGGGCCGGTGCCACTTCACAGGCCGGTGCCACTTCACAGGCCGGTGCCACTTCACAGGGCAGGCCCCATGCTGAGGCGGAGGCGACCGACGGAGCTCACTCGCTCGACGGAGTCCAGGTAGGCAGCCAGAGCTTCGGACCCGGCCCTGGTGATGCGGTAGGGCTGACGACGCTCCTGAGCTGGTAGCGATTGGATCAGCTCCAGCGCCTCCAGCCGGTCGAGGGCGCCGTAGAGGGTGCCGGGGCCCAGCTTGTGGCCGGAGAAGGAACGTATGTCCTGGATGAGGGCGTACCCGTGCTTGGGCCCCTCGGCCAGGCTCGTGAGGATGAGAACGGAAGCCTCGCCCGCCCGCCGGAGCACGGCGGCGTCATCGGATGACCAGTTCAGCTTGCCCTCCTCGAGCGGCTCGGGTAGTACGGCGGTCAGTATATCGGTGGACGTACTAGCGCACAAGGCTGCCCGGATTTCGAGGTAGTACCGGCATTTCCGGGACGCACCACCCGCAATGACGGCCCGGAACTGCTTGCTCAATTCGGTAGCCACCGTTGCCGAGGGCTGATGATGGCCCGTGGCGCGACAGCCCGCCTGCCGGCACGGGGCCCGGGCTCGAGTGGTGTCGGAGGTGCGAGATGGGTGCAGCCGTGTGGCGCAGGTTGGGGGGCCTCGCAGTTGCCGGGGTGCTGCTGTGGACTGCAGCCCCGGGCAAGGTACCCCAGAGCAGCTGCGGCCCGGGTGCCCAGGGTGCAGCGCTCAGCCAGGCCCGCCACGGCTGCGCGACCGCCAGGGCGGCGGTGCCCGACGATCGTGAGGGGCAGGCCGAACAGCGCCGGTAAGCCGGGCGGCCCGGGGCTCACACCGAGACGCCGCTGTAGCGGGCGTTCGGAGCCTTCCGGCACTATGGCGGAGGCGTCAGGGCCCGCTCGCCGGGGGCCCCCGAACGAAAGCGAGACTGCGGTGAGGATCTTGGTTACAGGGGGGGCGGGCTACATCGGCTCCGTCGTGGTGACCCGGCTGCTCGAGGAAGGGCACCAGGTCGTTGTCCTCGACGACCTTTCGACGGGCCACCGTGACGCTGTGCCCGAGGAGGCTGAGTTCGTCCACGGGCGGGTGCACGACGCCGCTGATATCCTCGGTCCGGCCGGCCTCGACATCCTGAGCGGCTTCGACGGGGCGGTGCACCTGGCTGCCGCTTCGCTG
>JAKACE010000299.1 GCA_021821705.1 Actinomycetes bacterium
CTGCATGCCCCACAGCCTGGCGCCAGGAACAACACGAAGGTCGGGGCCGTAACCTCCAGCAGGTCCCCCAGGGTCGTGGGCTCCCCGTCGAACGTCGTCAACGCGAAGCTCCGGACAGCCGGACGGCCATGGCCCTTCGACCAATGCAGCGGGGCCGTGGAAACGGCGAGCGCAGAGACCACGGCGAGCACCAGCACCGCCGTGCCCCACGGCCCGACCCGCACGGCCTCGGACCACAGGGCCGGCCGGGGGTGGGCCAGGGCCACGAACAGGGCCATTACGAGCAGGGCCGCATTGCGCCATAGAGGCCAACGGTCCGCGAACGACCCGCTCCGCTCGCCGAAGCACCCGCACGCGAGCTGACGTCCCGAGATCCGGTTGCGCACCAGCAGTGCCGAAAAGGCGAGCAGCAGCCCAGTGCAGGCCCATGCGCCGAAACCGGCCGTGGCGGTGAAGAGCAGCAGTGCGCCAACCGCGGCCTCGACCCCCGGCAACAGCACTACCGCCGGTGCCAGCAACGGCGGCAGTGCGAAACGCTCCGAAAGCGCCCCCACGTAGCGGCGCTGCACCATTTTCCCACCAGCGGCCAGAAAGAACACGAGCGCCAGAGCGAGGCGCAGCAAGGAAAGAGCAAGTCCCATCGTCCACCTCCGCTTTCGGGGACCGGTCCAACCGGTACCTACGGTGTGTAGCCGATCAGCTCCTCCGAGCCTGTCGGGACGCTGGTGGTATGGCCCATCACGGACGTGCTGACGGTGCCTGCCCCGGTCTCGACCATCCCCACCCCCTTGGCCAGGTACACCGAGTAGTCGACAGTGTCGTCGAAGGAGATCGGTGCCCCAGCGGAGGTGATCTTGAGCACCATCTGGAGCTTTTGGGCTCGGAACGTACCGGCCGGCACGTGCACTGCCTGCACCCCGGCACTAGTGGCCGCTTCGGTCATGTGCGACCTGATGGAGCCACCCGGACTGGACGCGGTGAAAACAGCCGTGAAACGGCAGGGATGGCACGAGCTGATTTGCGAAGCGCGCGGGATGAAGTAATCGGAGTTGCCGCTACCGCTAATGGTTGCCCTGGCAGAGCCACCGGCCGCGACCTCGATCTCGATGGCGCCGTTGGCACCTATAACGTAGCTGCCCGTGACCGTTGCCGCGCCGACGCTGTCCTGAACCTCCACCGCCTCACCGGCGGCGGTCTTGTGAGCGCTGACTACGTGAACTGTCATGGCCTGGCCGGCAGCCGGCCCGGCCATCTGCTTGTACTTCCACGTCGCCCCCACCACGAGTGGGAAGTAGGGATTGCCGCTCGCATTTGCCAATGCCTGGCGGTTGGAAGCGTACGCGACGCCGCCCCCGGCGAGCGCGCCCGGCACCACAACTGTCCAAGCGGCAAGAAGGGCCCCTAAACCCCGAGACTTGAGTGCCACCGTGCGACCCTCCTTTACAACCGCGCCGAGCCCTGCTGGGTCTCACGACGTGGTCCTTGGTTCACGACCCAATGGTGACATGGCCCACGGGGCCGGGACATGGGGGTAACCCCCCATAGATAAGCTCGGCAGGGCTTTGTTCGGAGAGCAGGACGACCGACGCCGCACCAGAGGGTGGACCAGTGCGGCCTCCCGCCGGCTTTGCCCTCTTTCGGGAGCGCGAGAAGCCATGCCGGGACCAGCCGAGGTTCCGTGTACCCTAGGGGGTATGACTTCATGTGCGCTGAGCCGGGCTCTCGCCGGTCCCCTGCTCGTCGGTTACGCCCTCGCCGTCCTCACCGGGAGCGCGGCCTTGGCGTGGGCGGGTGGCTTGGCGGTGGCAACGGTCACCCTTGTCGTGGCCGTGGTGCGGGCCCGGCGCCCGGGTGCCGCCTGCGCCGACGGGCCCTGCCCCACCGTGCTGCCCCTGCGACGCAGGCAGGTTGCCGGCACCGGCCAAGCGTCGGAGCAGATTCCCTAAGAGCGCCTCGGCGCCCGGGTCACAGGGGGCTCCGGGATAGCGCCTCTACGAGCGCCCTTCCCGCACCGGGGCGATGCGCCAAGGGCAAGGAGCGGTGCGGCTCGGCGCCGACAGATCCGGGAAATATGACGACGGGACATCCAACCCTCGCCGTGTGCGGCGACCGGACCGCTCAAGCGAGCGACGCGGCCGCCGCCCGAAGCTCCTCGAGAGCGGCCAGCGTGTACACCGCCAACTCGCTTGCCGTCTGGTCGTCGGCGTTGGCCCACTCGGCGTAGCCGCGCTTGAAGGCGAGCAGGCCAAGCTCGCCGGCCAGCTGGGCTACGGGCTGGCTTACACCCCGTGCCAGCAGTGCCTCCGTCATGGCAGCCGCCAGCCCCACCCTCTTCAGGGCGTCGCGCTCCTGGAGCTCGGTACTGGCCGCCACGGCCGCCTTGAGGCGGGGACCGATCTCCCGGCTCATGGCCCCCATGGCGCTCGAAGCGCGCTCCAGGCCCTCCGCCACCGCCTCCAGCGGACCGGCACCCTCGGGAGCCTCGGCGATACCCTCGGCCAGCAACTGGCTCAACGTCTCCTGCCCCGCCGTCAGGACGTCGCGTTTGTCGGGAAAGTACCGGAAGAACGTGCTCTTGGTTGTCCCGGCACGCTCGGCTATCTGCGCCACCGTCGTAGCGTCGTAGCCCTGCTCGGTGAACAGCTCGACGGCAGCCACGACGAGCCGCTCGCGTGCTCCTGGCTCCCAGCGTGGCATGTGCCGAGCCTACGTGATGAGACATGAGTCCCGTCATCGGGTACGGTTGACGAGACCAAAGTCCCATCACCGTCAGGAGAGACCCAATGAACATCTTCGTCACCGGAGGCACAGGCCTCATCGGCTCCGCCGTCGTCGCCGAGCTGCTCACCCACGGCCACGCCGTCACCGCCCTCGCCCGCTCGGAGGAGTCGGCGCTGGCGGCGCAGAAGGCGGGCGCCGAACCCGTGCGGGGCGGCCTGTCGGACCTGGACGTCCTACGAGGCGCCGCTGACCGGGCCGACGGTGTCGTCCACCTGGCTTTCGGTCACGACTTCAGCAGCCTGGAAGCCGTGGCCCGCTCGGTTGCCGAGGAAGCCGCCGCCCTCGGAGCGCTCGGAGAGGTGCTGACGGGCAGCGGCCGCCCCCTGGTGACCGTCTCGGGTACGCCGCAGGTACCGGGCCGCGCCTCGACCGAGGACGACCCCATCTCGACGGAGGGGCCGGTCGGAGGACGCGCCCGCTCTGTCATGGGCGTGCTCGCACTGGCCGAGCACGGTGTCAAGACCAATGCCGTCCGCCTGCCGCGCACGGTCCACAACCAGGGCAATGGTGGTTTCGCCGGCCTGCTGGCGCATATGGCACGCCAGAGCGGCGTTTGCCGTTACCCCGGCGACGGCAGCCAGCGCTGGCCGGCCGTGCACGCCCTCGATGCTGCCGTGCTCTTCCGGCTGGTCCTCGAAACCGCGCCTGCGGGGACGGAGTGGCACGCCGTGGCCGACGAGGGCGATGCTGTCCGTGACATAGCCACGGTCATCGGCCGTCGCCTCGGGCTGCCGGTCGAGGAGGTACCGGCCGCCGCCTTCGGGCCGCTCGGCGCCATTTTCTCCATCGACCAGCCTTCCACGAGCACCCGCACCCGAGAGGAGCTCGGCTGGGAGCCCACGCACCCCAGCCTCCTCGATGACCTCGAGAACCTTCAGCCCTGACCAGCGACCCGTCCGGGGCCACCACCTGAAAAGGCGGGGCCGCCCCAGGTCAGCTCGGAGCCCGGCCGGGAGCCTGGAGCGGCGCCGGTCGCCGCTCCAGCACGAACCGGTAGAGCGTCGACACCCGCCTGTCGAACATGGCCCGGGAGACGCGCAGGTAACGAAGGTAACGGCGATAGGTGTCCCGGCCGACCAGTTCTGTGGCGCGCTCCCGGGAGGCTTC
>JAKACE010000300.1 GCA_021821705.1 Actinomycetes bacterium
CGTGTTGTCCAGCTTCAGGCCCACCTCTTCGGAGACGACCTGGCCCCCGGTCAGGATGGCGATGTCGGCCAACATGGCCTTGCGGCGGTCCCCGAAGCCGGGTGCCTTCACGGCGACGCTGGAGAAAGTGCCCCGCAGCTTGTTGACGATGAGGGTGGCGAGCGCCTCGCCGTCGACATCCTCGGCTATGAGCAGCAGCGGGCGACCAGCCTGCATGACGCGCTCGAGCACCGAGATCAGGTCGTGGGCCGAGCTGACCTTCTGGTTTGCGATGAGTATGTAGGCATCCTCCAGCACAGCCTCCTGGCGGTCCTGGTCGGTGACGAAGTAGGGCGAGATGTAGCCCTTGTCGAACTGCATGCCCTCGGTGAACTCGAGCTCGACGCCGAAGGTGTTGGACTCCTCCACCGTGACCACGCCGTCCTTGCCGACCTTGTCGATGGCGTCCGAGATGACCTCGCCTATCGACGCGTCCGCTGCCGATATGGACGCCACCTGGGCGATCTCACCCTTGTCGTCGACGTCCTTGGCCAGGGAACGTATCGATGCTACGGCGGCCTCGACCGCCCGCTCGATCCCCTTCTTGAGGGCGATGGGGCTGGCGCCCGCCGCCACGTTGCGCAGGCCCTCACGCACCAGAGCCTGGGCCAGCACCGTCGCCGTGGTCGTACCGTCGCCGGCCACGTCGTTGGTCTTGGTGGCGACTTCCTTGACGAGCTGGGCCCCCATGTTCTCGAAGTGGTCCTCGAGCTCGATCTCCTTGGCGATGGTGACACCGTCGTTGGTGATCGTCGGGGCGCCCCAGCGCTTCGAGATCACGACGTTGCGGCCCTTGGGGCCCAGCGTCACCTTGACCGTGTCGGCCAGCTTGTTGACGCCCGCCTCGAGGCCACGGCGGGCGCTCTCGTCGAAGTTGAGCTGCTTGGCCACTACTTCTTCACCTTCGCCAGGATGTCGCGGCTTGCCAGGACCAGGAGGTCCTCACCGTCCACGGTCACCTCGGTGCCGCCGTACTTCGAGTAGAGCACCGTGTCGCCCACCTTGATGTCGAGCGGGACCAGCTCGCCCGTGCTCTCGGCGCGACGGCCGGGGCCCACGGCCAGCACTTCGCCCTGCTGGGGCTTCTCTTTGGCCGTGTCGGGGATCACGAGGCCCGACGCCGTCCTCTCTTCCGCCTCGTTCGGGCGGACAACGATGCGGTCGTCAAGTGGCTGCAAGGTCATGATGTCGTCGCCTCCGTAACAATCGTTCTGTACCGGGTTCTCCGGCTTTAGCACTCTCACCGGACGAGTGCTAACGATAGCGGCCCCACGGGCTTAGCACAAACCTTGCTCGTGATATGGCGAGCACCAGGCGTGTTTGACGCCGCCCACCATGGGTATGGTCCCACACAGTGCCCCGGGCGCTCGGCCCAGGTCGTCGCCAGGGTACCGCCCCCAAACCGTGCTCCCCAGATACGAGAACGCCGTGTTGCCCCCTTCCCGATACAGGCTGGAGGCCCTCGCCCCAGCGCAGGCGCCGGGTGGTCGGTTGCCTGCCTTCCCCACAGCCGCCCCGGCGACGAGCACCTGGCAGTCGGAGGCTGCCTGCCGGGAGTTGCCGACGGAGCTGTTCTTCCCCGTCGGCCACGGGCCACGAGCACAGGCGCAGGCCAGGCGGGCCAAGGACATCTGCGGCTCCTGCCGTGTCCGTCCTGACTGCCTGGGCTACGCAATGGCCGCCAACATGCAGTACGGGGTCTTCGGTGGCCTGGCCGAGGACGAGCGACGGGAGCTTCGCCGCCGGTCGCGCGCCGGCTACGGTGGGGGCGGGGGCCCTTTGGAAGAGTCGGCCTGAGCCGCCCCGGGCCGAGGCGGCCGGCATGGCCGGCCGCCCGGTCGCATGCGGCGCCCCGTCCGGCCCCTCGCACCGGTCAGGTCGATTGGCTACGGGGCTGCGAGCGGCTCGGGGGCTGCCAGCGCCTCCCGCAAGAACTGTACGCCGTTGAGCAGCAGGCTCTCGGCCACGTCCTCGCCCGCCGCCACATGGGAGACCCCCGGCAGGGGCAGCACATGGTGGGGACGGTGGGCCGTGAACAGGGCGCCGGAGAGCTCCATGGTGTGCTTGGCGTACACGTTGTCGTCCGCCAACCCGTGCACGAGCATCAGCGGGCGCCTGGAGCTTGCGGCCAGGCCGAGCAGCGAGGTCCTGGCGTACGCCTCGACCTCCTCGTCGGGCAGGCCCATGTAACGCTCGGTGTAGTAGGTGTCGTAGTAGCGCCAGTCCGTCACCGGTGCTCCGGCTAAGCCAGCGTGGAACACGTCGGGCCGGGCCAGCACCGCCAGTGCGGCGAGGTACCCGCCGAACGACCAGCCCTTGATCCCTACGCGGCCCAGGTCCAGCTCCGGGACCAGCTCGGCGGCTCCGTGCAGGGCTTCGACCTGGTCTTCGAGCACCGGTCCGGCCAGGTCCCGGTACACCGCCCGCTCGAAGTCGGGGCCCCGCCCAGGGGTGCCCCGGCCATCGGCGACCACGACGGCGAAGCCCTGGTCGGCAGTCCATTGTGCCTCCAGCCACATGGACCGGGCCGCCATCACCAGCTGGTGCCCGGGGCCTCCGTAAGGAGCCATCACGACGGGCAACTTGCCGCCGCTGTGCCCCGAGGGCAGGACCACGCCGACGCTCAGGCCGCGCTCACCGACTCGCAGCAGTCGTACGCGCGGCGTGAGGCTCGGTTGTTGGGCCAGGTTGCGCAGGAGCACGGGCGGCGAGCCCTCCCGGCGCACCTCCACCCGGGCGCCGTGCCAGTCCAGGGAGCGAGCGGCGACGACACGTACAGGGCCGGGCCCCACCGCCGCACAGACACCGCCTACATCGGTGAGCTGCCTGGCACCGCCGTCGGGCGACCACTCCCAGGCTTCGACCACCTCGGGCTGGCGCGATGCGCTGAAGACGACGGCATCGCCGACCGAGCTGACTTCGCGCACCTGGAGCCCCTCCGGCGTGATGGCTCTGCCGTCAAGGGTGAGCCGCCACGTACCGGCGTCCTCGGCTGCCCACAGCAGCGCCCCGCTGCGGTGCCAAGCCGGCAACCCCGAGGGCCATTGCACCCACTTCGGGCTTGCCATACCGGCGACCTCCCTGGTCGCCCCATGCGACGGGTCAGCGGCGAGTACCTTGCAGGCCTTGTGGTCCCGGCGCTCAACGAGCAGCAACGGTGGGCCGTCGGCGCCCCAGTTCACTTCCACCAGGTACGGGTAGCTGGCGCGGTCCCACACGATCTCGCGCCGTTCTCCCGGTGAGCCCACGGGCAGCCACCACAGGGTGACCTCGGCGTCCTTGGTCCCGGCCGCAGGGTAACGGTGAGGCACCGGCGGCGCCGCCGGGCTGGCGGGATCGGCCGTCCACCACGTGGCCACGGCGCTCTCATCCACGCGAGCCGCCAGTATCTCGCCCGAGCCCGGGCCCCACCAGTACCCTCGCAGGCGCCCCATCTCCTCGGCGGCGATGAACTCCGCAGCGCCCCAGCTCACGTCGCCTCCCTCCTCCGCCAGCACCTCCCAGTCCGCTGAGCCGGCGGTGGCCACGCAGCACAGGCGGTTGCCGGCCAGAAAGGCAACGTACTTACCGTCCGGGCTGGGGCGAGGAGCGAAGACGCCCGGAGGAGCGGCCAGCTGGCGGGGCCGCTCCGGCTCGCCTGAGCCGCCTGCCGCTACCCACCAGAGACTCCCGTCGAGGGCGAAGGCGGCGTGCTCGACGGCGTCGTCGCAGGCATAGCCGACGATGCCGCCCGCCAGCTCCCGGGACCGCTCCCGGCGAGCACGCTCCTCGGCGGGCAGGTTCTCCTCGCCGTCGCGAAGGAGGCCCGCCGCGCTGGCCAGCTCACGTTCG
>JAKACE010000301.1:0-3297 GCA_021821705.1 Actinomycetes bacterium
CAAGCAAGGCCCGGAACGGGACCAGCAGGCGCCTCTGCTCGTCGCTCTGGAGCTCGCCGAGCAGGGCGTCCGGGTCGCCGAGCGACTCCTGGAACGAGGCGGGGTCCGTGGGGTCCAGGCCCGCCAGGCGGTCCTCGAGAGCGCCCTGGTCGAGATGGAAGGCACCGGCGTAGGCCAGCAGGTGGGCCTGGAAGGCCTCGCCGACATGGGGCCGGATGAGGACGCAGTGGTACACGGTGTCCCTCAGGCACACGTACATGCGCACGTCGTCGGGGTCGAGGCCCCATTCGGCGGCGAAGGCCGCCACCGTCGCGGGTACCGCCAGGAGCTCGTCGTCTCTCGGTGCCGGCATCGGGATGTCGTACTGGCCGAAAGCCCTGTTGGCGAGGTTGCCCACCATTGCCCCTGCCTGGGCCCCGAGCATGAGCGGCCCGATGACCTGCGGGAGGTTTCCGAGCAGGTTCTCCATCGGGTTGCTCCCAGGTGTCGCCTCCGTACCCGCTCCGGCCGCCGGGCCGGCGCCCATGGCGGTGGCGAGGGTCGAAAGGACGTCCTTCCAAGCCACCAGGGTCGCCGACGCCCATTCGACCCTGGTCACACAGCGCAGGGCCAGCCAACCCCGCCTGGAGGTAGGCAGACCGGTGGCCTCGGCCACGTACATGTCGGCCACCCTGAGCAGCTCCTCGGTACGCATACGGGCCATGGGCTCGGGGTTGGGCTCGCTCTTGCCCTCGGAGGCGGTCCACAGCGCCAGCTGCCGGGCGACCTCCCAGTTGACAGGCCCCTGGTCGCTGAGCAGGCGCGCCAGATCCCGCATCAGGTCGCCGAAAGGGCCGCCGGTTGGGAACGACTGGCCCTCGCTCACGCCCGCAGAGCCCCCGCCGGGCGGGGGCGCAACGGCGGGCCGGGAAGGGGCCGGGGCCTCTTGTGCTCCATCCTCACAACGTTACCGGCCGCGCTATCCTCGCCAGCTAGCCCCATGGCCCTTTTAACGCCGACGGGCGCCGCCGCCCCGTGAGCACCGTACTCGTAACCGGCGCGGCCGGTCACCTGGGCCAGAGGGTGGTCGCCCGCCTGAGCGCCTTGGCCGAGGTGGACAGGATCATCGCCGTCGACCGGCGACGCATGCCCGTCACCGGCCCCAAACTCGAGGTCCATGCCCTGGACCTGGCCGGCGAGGATGCGGCCGAGGAGCTCTCGGCTCTGGCCAAGGCGGCCGGCTCGGTCTTCCACCTGGCTTGGGACCGCCCGGGCGGCGCCAACCTGGTGCTGCTGGCCAACGTTCTCGATGCCGCCTCGGCGATCGAACCGGCACAGCTCGTGCACGTGTCCAGCGCCACCGTCTACGGCGCTTGGCCGGACAACCCGGTGCCCCTGACCGAGGAGGCCCCGGTCCGCCCCAACCCCGGCTTCACCTACGCCACAGAGAAGCGTGCCGCCGAGCTGATGGTGGAGCGCTGGCAGGCGGAGCGCCCCGGTACCCTCGTAGCCATATTGCGGCCGGCCTGCACCCTCGGTTCGGCCGGGCAGCGCCTGCCCGTGGCCTGGACGTTCCGCAGGCGCCCCACCGCACCCGCCGGCGAGGAGCACCTGGTGCAGTTCGTCCACGTCGACGACCTTGCGTCGGGCGCGGTGCACGCCTTGGAGGTGGGCCTGCACGGCGTGTACAACGTGGCGGCTGACGGCGGCCTCCCCGAGCGAGACGCGGCCGCGCTGCTGGGCCGGGCGCGTACCCTGCGGCTGCCCACCACGTCCTCGAGGTCGGCCGTCGAAGGGGGAGGCCAGCCCGCCGGTCCCGGTGCCCGCCCGTACGCTCGGCACACCTGGGTGGTGTCCCCCCACAAGCTGCAACGCACAGGCTGGGCAGCCGCGTACACCTCGGAGGAGGCGCTCGTGGTCACCGATCACCACGGGCATTGGGACGACCTTCCCCAGTCACACCGCGTCTCGGTGACCCTCGGCGCCACCGCCGCCGCCGTTGTGGCAGTGGGGGCGGGCGGCGCCGCCTGGTGGAAGAGGCACCGCTAGTGCCGCCGGTGAAGGCCGGCCCGTTGTTGCCCGATCTCAGCTGTTGACGCTCGGTGGCTGCTGGCCAAGTGTGATGTTGGCATGACGGGCCTTGCCGTCGTGCAGCCAGTTGAGGGAGCAGACCTCACCCGGAGGGGCGGTGGCGAGCCATGCGATGAGCTGGCCGACGGAGGACAGCTTCTGGCCGGAGATGGCGGTGAGCACGTCGTTGTCCTGCAGGCCGGCCTTGGCGGCGGGGCTGCCGGCCGCCAGGTTCTGCACCTGGACGGCACCCTTCAGGCCCATCCTCTGGGCTCCCGGACCGGAGATGTCGGTCGCCTGCGTGACGCCCAGCCACGGGTGGGGCGCCGGTTGGCCCGTCTTGATGATGGCGGTGACGTCGGCCATCACCAGGTCGATCGGTGCTACGTAGTCCACGCCCTCCATGCCGGGCGAGCCCGCAGGTGACATGGCGATCCCCAGCACTTCGCCCGTACCGTCCACCACGGCATCGCCGACCCCGGACTGGCCGGTGTCCAGGTTGGCCACCAGCATCGAGTACATGCCATCGGTCGCCCCGTTGACCGGAGCGAGGTAGGTGGCGGTGTCGCTGATGTAGCCACTGGCGAAGGGCGACGCGTTGCTGGCGATGGCCACACTGGCGGCACCGACGGCGACCACGGGCTCACCGGTCTGCACCGAGGCGACCGTGCCCGCCGTGGCCGCGCTGGAGGCACAGGGCGAGAGGCTGAACTTGACGACCGCTATGCCCGCCGACGGGTCGGTGCCGACCAGGTGCCCGGGTGCAGAACCTCCCCAGTAGTCCGATATCTGCACCTGGCTGCTCGGGCCGGCCTGGTCGAACAGCGAACTGTCGGTTACGAGGTAGCAGGTGTTGCCCGTTGAACTGACGATGACCCCCGAACCGGCGGCTTGGCCCTGCGCCCCGTTCACGTTGACGCCCACGACCGATGGGCTGACCATGTCCACAATGGCGGTCATGCCGCCGGCCGAACTGGTTGGCGGGACGCTGACAACCGAATTGGACCGCATGGTCGTGATAACCGGTGTGCCCGCACCCAGGGCGCCCGTTCCGGCGAGGACCCCCGCCGCCACCAGGGCGCCCACCAGCCCGGAGATGACGCCCACCACCCACTGGCTGGTGCGCAGGCGGCGTGCGAAATGCCAGCGAGCCGGGGCGGCGGCCATCCTGGTCGCGACGGGGTCTCCGGCAACCTCGGATGGGTGCCGCCACAGGCGGTCGTCCGGGGGCAGCCAGGACGGGCCGGT
>JAKACE010000301.1:3307-3866 GCA_021821705.1 Actinomycetes bacterium
CCGAGGTTACCGAGCATCTACCCGCCGCTGAGGTCGGGGCGCCGTTGGAACAGGACCGGGCCACGGCGTAGGATTGCCCGGTGACGTTGGCTCCCCCCGGAGACGACTGGGTTTACATCGGCTCCGAGGCGCTGCCCCTGGGGCAGCTCACCCAGTGGGCAGTGCTCCCCCGCTGTGGTGCCGTTGTCCTGTTCGCCGGCACGGTGAGGGACCATGCCGAGGGACGGCCCGGGGTCCTGACCCTCGAGTACGAGGCATACGAGCAGGTCGCGGCCTCGCGGCTGGAAGCCATCGGCGCCGACCTGCGCTCTCGTTGGCCCTCGCTCGGCAGGATCGGCCTCCTCCATCGCACCGGCCTCCTTGGCCTCACCGACGTATCGGTAGCGGTGGCGGTCTCCGCCCCGCACAGGAGCGAGGCCTTCGATGCGGCTCGGGCCGGCATAGACGGGATCAAGTCGCGCGTACCGATCTGGAAACGCGAAACGTGGGAGGGTGGCTCCGAGTGGGGCCTCGACGCCCATCCCCTGGAAGGCTCGAGGAGCTAGACGATGCCGGGACC
>JAKACE010000302.1 GCA_021821705.1 Actinomycetes bacterium
TGGGCTTCCGTCAGCTCGCTCAGCTGCGCGCCCAACTTGCCAAGGTGCAGCCGGGCGACTTTTTCGTCCAGATGCCTTGGCAGTACGTGCACGCCAACCGGGTAGCTTCCCGGGTTGGTGAAGAGCTCGATCTGGGCCAGGACCTGGTTGGTGAAACTCGTCGACATAACGAAGCTGGGGTGGCCCGTGGCACAGCCGAGGTTTACCAGCCTGCCTTCCGCCAGGATTATCACCGAATGGCCGTCCGGGAAGTCCCAAGCATCGACCTGGGCTTTGACCTGATGGCGCGACACGCCCGGGTACCGGGCCAGGCCGGCCATGTCGATCTCGTTGTTGAAGTGGCCGATGTTGCACACGATGGCGTTGTGCTTCATCTGCGCCATGTGCTCGGCCATCACGATGTCGCGGTTACCGGTTGCGGTCACGAAGACGTCGGCCGACGAGACGACATCCTGCAAGCGCACCACCTGGTAGCCCTCCATGGCGGCCTGTAACGCACAGATCGGGTCTACCTCTGTCACCACGACGCGGGCACCCTGGCCTCTCAGCGACTGGGCGCAACCCTTGCCGACATCGCCGTAGCCGCAGACAACCGCCAGCTTGCCTGCGACCATGACGTCGGTGGCCCGAAATATCCCGTCGATCAGAGAGTGGCGCACACCGTAGAGGTTGTCGAACTTGCTCTTGGTCACCGAGTCGTTGACGTTGATGGCGGGGAAGAGGAGTGCGCCGGCGGCTGCCCGCTGGCGCAAGCGGTTGACACCGGTCGTCGTCTCCTCGCTCACGCCCTTGATGCCTGCGGCCAGCCTCGTCCAGAAACCACGGTCGGACCGCATCGTCTTTTGGATGGTGGCGGTGATGATCCCGTGCTCGTCGCTGTCGTCGGGACCAAGGTCGGGCACGCGTCCTTCCCTTTCGGCCTGTGCGCCGAGGTGCACGAGCAACGTCGCGTCGCCCCCGTCGTCGACGATCATGTTCGGCCCGTCGTCACCCGGCCATGTCAAGGCCTGCTCGGTCGCCCACCAGTACTCCTCCAAAGTCTCGCCCTTCCATGCGAAGACAGGGACACCGGCGGCGGCGATGGCCGCCGCGGCATGGTCCTGGGTGGAGAAGATGTTGCAGCTTGCCCAGCGTACGTCGGCGCCCAGCGCCACCAGGGTCTCGATGAGGACGGCTGTCTGCACGGTCATGTGCAGGGAGCCGGTGATGCGGGCACCGGCCAGCGGCCGGAGGGCGGCGTACTCCTGGCGCAGCGCCATGAGCCCGGGCATCTCCACCTCGGCCAGGTCTATTTCGCGCCGGCCGAAGTCGGCCTGAGACATATCGGCTACACGATAGGCGGAGCTTTGGGCCTGCGGTGCGGTCTGGGGTGTTCCTGCCATGGTTTCTCCTTGTCGCGCTGGCGCGCTGGCGCGCGCCGGTCATGGTTGTCGGCAGGCCGGGGCCATCCAAGCCCTTCCCCAGCGGGTCAGCCCACCGGGATCCTATAGGGAGGGGGGCAGTGGCCGACCGGGCAGTCGTCCGGCCACGGGCCGTCCTCGCCGAGTGAGGCTCGCTCCGTGCCGGGCACCAGGCGCTCGGCGACGAGGGACACCACCATGGCGACGAACTCCGGTGCCGAGCTCACGCCGCCGGCACGGGTGAACGCCATCCCCCTTGACCGGGCGGCGGCGGCCGCTTCGACGTCGAGGTCGTGGGTGACCTCCATGTTCTCGCATACGAAACCGATGGGGACGACCACGGCACCCGGTGCGCTGGAGGAGCCAAGCACCTCGACGATGTCGGGGCCGAGCCAGGGCGACGCAGGGCTGCCGGACCGGCTCTGCCAGGCCAGCTGCCAGGCGCCGAAGCCGGCGGCGGCGGCGGCGAGGCGGGCCGTGGTGGTGACGTGTGACACGTAGGGGCTGGTGCGGGCGGCGCCGACGGGGATGCTGTGAGCGGTGAAGATGACCTCGATGTCCTCGGTGCCTGCGCCGTGGCTCCCCGCGTCGAGCTGGGCGGCGCAGCCGGTGTGGGCGGCGGCGGCGCTGCGGGCCCAGGGGTGCACCCAGCCGGGATGGTCGTAGAAGAGGCGGAGCTTGTCGACCAGGGGAGCGCGCCTGCCGACCTTGGCCCGCGCCGACGAGATGTCGTCGAGGTACTGGCGGCAACTGCTGTAGCCGCCGTAGGCGGACGTCACGAACGCTACGGCGCGCTCGACCCCGTCGTCGGCCATCCGTGCCAACGTGTCCTCCAGGAGGGGGTGCCAGTTGCGGTTGCCCCAGTAGCTGGCCAGGCCCAGGTCGGCCATCCGAGGCCGGATGTCATCGAGCAGGCGCCGACAGTGGCCGTTGACAGGGCTGGCCCCCCCTGCGGCGAAATAGTGCTCCGCCACCTCGTCCAAGCGCTCTTGGGGGACACCCCGTCCGGCGGTGACGCGCTGAAGGAACGGGCGGACGTCCTCCGCCTGTTCGGGGCCGCCGAAGGACACGAGAAGGAAGGCGTCGTAGCCGGTCATGACCCGGACCCTAGTGCCACGCCAGGCAACCTCTGGCTTCTTTGGCACTGCAACTTCTGCAGGTCCCAGCGGGGCTTGTCGTGCTCTGCGCAGAGGGCACAAGTCCCTGGCGGCAAACCTGGTGCGCTCCCGCCGGTCGTAGAGGCTCGGCCGAGCGCCCTCAGCCGACGACCCGGTATACCGAGCGGTACTCGACGCCCCAGTTGGCGCAGTCGGAGTAGGTGGGTTCCCAGATGTCCAGGTGCCTGCCGATGATCGCACCTCCGGTGTCGTCTGCGGTGCGCAGGCCGGCACCGTCGATGTACAGCCGGGTGCCCAGCGGTATGACGCTCGGGTCGACCGCCACGCTGCTCGGCCCCACGAATGCCCCGCTCGCCGTCCGACCGCTCAGGTCGTAGCAGGTGACCATGAAGGTGCCGAGATAGCTCTGAGCCGCAGGTGCGGACGCAGCCGCCGCCGAGCGGATCTGCACCTCGACGCCATGGCGGCGGGCCGGGCCCAGCCGTGGGGGCGGGTTGCTGGTGCCTACGAGGTAGCCGGCTCCGTCCGGGGTGGGCGCCAGCGCCGTCGCAGCCGTTGCCGCACCCAGTACCGGTGCGGAACCGAGCATCGCGGCCGAGCCGTAGGCGTGCAGCGTGCCGTGCGCCGTCAACAGCCAGTACCCCTGCCCCCGTGGTGCGGCGGCAATCGCCGTCAGGTGTACGTGGGACGAGCCGAGGGACCCGAAGAACCTGGCCCCCCCGAAGCTGTAGACGTCCCCCCTTGAAGTCGCCAGCCAATAGCCGTTGCCGCTGGGTGTCGGCGCGATGCCCACCACGTGGCCTGGGACCTTTGTGGAACCGAGGGAACCGAAGTAGCGGGCGTCCCCGAACGTGTAGGTCCCACCGGCGGCGGTCACGAGCCAGTACCCCTTGCCGTCGGCAGTGGCTGCCATCCCGACGACGGGCGAGCCGGCCGGGTGCCGACCCATCGACCCGAAGAACCTGGCGTTGCCGAAGCAGAAGACGCCGCCGGCGCGGGTCACCATCCAGTACCCCCCGGAAGGGGAGGAGGCGATACCGCTGACAGGTGCGCCGCCGTGGCTGCCGACGGATCCGAAGTACCTCGCCGAGCCGTAGGAGTAGACGTTCCCGGCGGAGGTCGCCGCCCAGTAGCCCGTGCCGTCGGGGGTGACACTGAGGCCGACCAGGTGGCGCCCCGGTTGGCCGGGCGCGCCGGCGAAGCGCGCGTCGCCGAAGGTCGCCACGGCGCCGGGAGCTCCCAAGGGCGTGTCGACGGGGCGTGGGGCGGAGGCGTGGGCAGTGGCGGCGGCCCGGCCGAGAGCGGCTTGAACGCCGGGGGGTTGGAGCAGGGCTGG
>JAKACE010000303.1 GCA_021821705.1 Actinomycetes bacterium
AGGCCTTCCTGGACTTCGTGTACCAGAAGGACAACTACCTCAAGTTCGTGAAGGATGAGGGCTTCCTGCCGGCCACCAAATCGGCCAGTGCGGCGCTCAGTAACGACCCGGTCGACTCGACCGGCATCAAGCTGTTGCCGTCGGCCAAGTTCTACCCGCTGACCGAGGCCGCCTGGACCTCGGTGCAGGCCGCCGTCCAGAGCCAGCTCGGGACGGCTGTCAACCCGGGTGCCAACCCCAAGCAGGTCCTCGATACCCTCCAGCAGGACGCCGTTTCGGGGCGTTAGCCCCACAAGAGGACAACCCCGCAGCTCGAGCCGGGCCGTGCCAGGAGGGCCCAATCTCCGGCGGTGGACCGGGCGGCGGATGTTCCGCCGGGGGGCGCCATTGGCTCCCCCCGGCTGTCACAGGCCCAGGACGAGGAGCGCCCATTTCTATGGGCGGCTCCCCCGGGCGGCGACCGCCGCCCTCGGCCCGCAAACCGCCGTGGTCCGGCTCGGGAGAACTAGGAATAGGCCATGTCTGTAGGTGAGGAGGCGGGCGCGGTGGTGGCGGTGCCTTCCGAGGTGGCGGTGCCCGCCACGGCACGCTCGGGCGCACAGTCCGGGCGTTCGCCACGGGCCGTGCTGCGCCGGTTGACCCCGCTGTGGTGGCTGGGCCCCAGCCTGGTGCTGATCGCCGCCGTCATCGTCTACCCGGCGGTGAAGATGGTCATCACCGCTTTCCAAAAGATCAGCTCGATCGGCATCGACGAGGGGTTCACGGGCCTCAACAACTTCCGCAACCTGTTCAGCGAGCCCGCCCTGCCACACGTGCTGTGGAACACCGTGGTCTGGGTCGTGGTCGTCGTCGGCGTCACGGTGCTGGTCTCTCTGCCACTTGCGCAGTTCCTCAACAAGAAGTTCGTCGGCCGCCGCCTCGTACGCTGGTCGCTGATCGTGCCCTGGGCCGCCTCCCTGGTGATGACTGCGACCCTGTGGCGCTACATCTACGAGGGCAGCTACGGGATGCTCAACCGGCTGCTGCTGGACCTGGGCATAATCCGCTCGCCCGTCTACTGGTACGAGAGCCCTTCGACGGCGTTCTGGTGCCTGGTGTTCGTCGGGATCATCGTCTCGGTCCCCTTCACGACCTATGTCCTACTGGCCGGGTTGCAGGCTGTGCCGACGGACCTGTACGAGGCGGCGGCCGTCGACGGCTGCACCACCTGGCAGTCCTACTGGCGGGTCACCTTCCCCCTGCTGAGGCCGGCGGTGATGGTGGCGCTGGTCCTGAACACGATCTACGTGTTCAACTCGTTCCCCATCATCTGGGTGATCACCGGCAAGATCCCAGGCAATGCCACCGACACCACCATCACCTTCATGTACAAGGTGGCGTTCACCTACCGCCTCGACCCCGGCGAGGCGGCCGCTCTGGGCATATTGAACGTGGCCTTCCTGCTCATGCTGGTGGGCCTGTACGTGAGGCGGGCCCGGATAAGCGCGCCGGGCGAGGTCGGCGTGCCGGCACGGCCCCAGCGCCGGATCGGCCTGGCCGCCGGTGCCGCCCTGGCGGCCCTGGGAGCGGTCCTGGCCCCCCTGGGGCGGGCGGTGGCCGCGCCGTTGCGCCGCCCGGGGCGGGCTTTCGCCAGGGGTTGGCGCCCGGCCAGGCGCTTCACGCTGCCGGTCATCGGGGCACTGGTGGCTGCGTTCTTCCTCGTGCCCTACCTGGTGATGCTGCTGTCGTCGCTCAAGTCCAACATCCAGCTGTTCCACAGCCCGGCCCTCTACTTCCCGCCCACGCCCCAGTGGGGCAACTTCGCCAGCGTGTGGAGCCAGATCCCGCTGGCGTCCTACCTCGTGAACAGCCTCATCATCGCCGGCTGCTCCACGCTGGCGGTGCTCCTGATCGCCCTGCCGGCCGCCTACTTCACGGCCCGGCACCAGTTCCGGGGCCGGCGGGCCTTCCTCTACCTGATCCTGGTCACCCAGATGTTCGCCCCCGTTGCCCTGGTGGTGGGGATATACCAGGAGGTCAACGGCGTCAACGGCATGAACAGCTACTGGGCCATAATCCTCATCGACGCCGGCTTCAACCTGGCCTTCGCCACCTGGATCATGAACGGTTACCTGGCCAGCATCCCAGTGGACGTGGAGGAGGCGGCCCGCGTCGACGGGGCGGGAGCGTTCAAGACCATGACCAGGGTGGTGCTGCCGCTGGCCAAACCGGCCATAGTCACAGCTGTCATCTTCACCTTCATCCAGGTCTGGAACGAGTTCGTCGTGGCCGAGACCATCTTCAACGACCCCACCAGCAACCGCGAGACCCTGACCGTGGGCATCAACGCCTTCGTCGGGCTCTACCAGACGCAGTACAACTACCTCTTCGTCGCCTCCCTCATCGGGATCGTGCCCGTGGTCGTGCTGTTCGCGGCCATCGAGCGCTATCTCGTAGGCGGCCTGACGGCGGGGAGCGTGAAGTAGTGGGACCCGAAGGGATGGCCGCCTCTCCTCGCACCGAGGACCGCTGCGGGTACCGTCGCCACCATCAGGGCGCGGTTGAATTGGTCGCTGTCAACGACCGGAAAGGAAGTGCCAGAGCATGGACGAGCGTCTTGAGGTCATCCGCAAGGAGCTGTTCAGCGCCGTGATCGGCGATGTGCTCGACGTCGCGGGGATGACCATGCAGTTTCTCCCACCTTCGATTACGCCGCTAGAGCGCGGCATGGTGGTCGTCGGGCGTGCCATGCCGGTCCTGGAGGCTGACTGTGCTGGCACCGAGCTCGGCTACAGCGGGGAACACCAGCCTTTCGGCCTGATGTTGACGGCGCTCGACGACCTGCGTCACGACGAGGTGTACCTCTGCGCCGGAGCGTCTCCCACCTACGCACTCTGGGGGGCTCTCATGACAACCCGCGCCAAGCAACTGGGCGCGGCTGGAGCCGTCATGGACGGCTTCTGTCGCGACACGCTGGAGATAGCGCAGCTTGGCTTTCCCGTATTCTCCACTGGGCGCTACGCCCAGGACCAGGCTGTCCGCGGGCGCGTAGTCGACTTCCGCTGCACCCTGCGTTTCCGCAACGGTGTGGTCGTGAGGCCCGGAGACATCGTCTTCGGAGACTCCGACGGTGTCGTAGTCATCCCTGCGGAGCACGAAGAGGCGGTGATCGCCGACGCCCTGAAGAAGGCCAGGAGCGAGAACCTGGTGCGGACCGCGCTGGAGGGCGGAATGAGCGTCACCCAAGCGTTCAAGCAGTTCGGCGTCATGTGAAGGCGCGTGTGGGCCCGTGCCAGCCGGTGGAGGAAGTCCGGGGTTCGGAGGCGGACGGCATCGTCGGTGCTGTCGGCATCACCGGGGAGGGCCCTGGCGGGCGAAGACCGCCGGGAGGGCCCGGTCGAGGAAACGCGTGATCACGGCGACCCGGCCACCCGCGACCTCGAGCGCGACGATCCCCGACGGGCAAGGCCGCTGATCAGCGGAGCCCCCTATGTAGCACAAGAACGCCGGCTGACCGTTGGCTCGGGTCGGGACCAGGCTCAGGCGTCGCCCTGCCCGGCCGGCGGAGCTGGCCCGAAGGAACTCTGCGATAGGCCCTTTCCCCTGGTACTCGTGGGGTGCCGGAGGCATCCGTAACCAGGCGTCGTCGGTGAGCACGGCGACGACGGCGTCGACGTCGTCGGCGCTGAAGGCCTCGGCAAAGCGCCTCGCCACGTCGGCCTCCGCCGGTGATCCGGGCTGCGTCGCCAGCGCCCTCGCGCCTGGTCCCAGTCGTTGGAGGCCCCGGCGGGCTCGCTGGACCAGGCCCTTGGCGGCCGCCGGGGTCGTCCCCAGCATGTCTGCCACCTCCCCGAGGG
>JAKACE010000304.1 GCA_021821705.1 Actinomycetes bacterium
GCCCGCACCAGCCAGCAGGACGTCGGAGGAGTTGTCGGCGGGGCGGGGAGCCGTTCGATCGGCACCCCGACGCAGGCCAGTGCCAGTGCCGGCGGACCGGAAGGGGGGAACGCCGGCGCTGGCACCGGGCTCAAGCCCGTACCCCGCAGGCCGGCACCGCCCCGGGTGCGGCGCAAGGTCCCGCGCCACCGCTGAGGCCCTGGCCGGCACAAGCCACGGCCGGTAGTACGCTCTGATCATGGACAGCGCCGTGGCGATGATAAAAGACCTGGTGAGGGACATACCTGACTTCCCCAAGCCCGGCGTCACCTTCAAGGACATCACACCCCTGCTGGCCGATGCGCACGGCCTTGCCAGCTGCGTCGACGCCCTGGCCCGCCACTTCGAGGACGCCGGCGTCGACAAGGTGCTCGGGGTGGAAGCCCGTGGCTTCATAATCGCCGCACCCGTGGCGTACCGCCTGGGCGCGGGTTTTGTCCCGGTCCGCAAGAAGGGCAAGCTCCCGTCGGCCGTCTACTCGGACACCTACGACCTCGAGTACGGCTCGGACACTCTCGAGGTGCACCGCGACGCCCTCCAGCCGGGGGAGAGGGCGCTGGTGGTCGACGACGTGCTGGCGACCGGTGGCACGGCGGCGGCCACCTGCCGCCTGGTCGAGAAGCTGGGCGCCCACGCCGTCGGCTTCGGGTGCGTGCTCGAGCTCGGTTTCCTGAGAGGGAGGCGCAAGCTCGGGCAACTGCCTGTCGCCGCTCTGGTCAGCTACGAGTAGGGCAAGCGGGGCGCAGGTGCCAGGGAGGCGGCCATGACGACAGTCGAGAGGCCGCCGCGAGGGCGGGCGGCTTCCACGGTCGAGCGGGTGCTGCCATGGCGGCGGCAGGGGCCGTACGGGCGGGGCTCGTTGACGCCCCTGCTGCAGGCCTACCGGGACCGCCACCCCAAGGGTGACGCCGCCCTCATCGTCAAGGCCTACGAGACGGCCGAGAGGGCGCACCGGGGCCAGGTGCGCCGCTCGGGCGAGGCGTTCATAACCCATCCGCTGGCGGTGGCCACCGTGCTGGCCGGCCTGGGGATGGACGACATCACGCTGGCGGCGGCCTTGCTTCACGACGCCGTCGAGGACACGGCCGTCTCGTTGGAGGAGATCGAAGCCGGTTTCGGCCCGGTCGTGGCCCAGATCGTCGACGGCGTCACCAAGCTCGAACGGGTCTCGTTCGACTCGCGAGCCGCAGCCCAGGCCGCCACCATGCGCAAGATGCTCGTCGCCATGGCCAAGGACCCCAGGGTCCTGCTCATAAAGCTGGGCGACCGGCTGCACAACATGCGGACCTTGGCGGCTATGCCCGAGGCCAGCCAGAAGCGCATTGCCCAGGAGACGCTCGAGATATACGCGCCGCTGGCCCATCGCTTCGGCATCGCCGACGTCAAGTGGCAGCTCGAGGACCTGGCCTTCGCCACCTTGCACCCGAGGCGCTACGCCCAGATCGAGCAGATGGTGGCCGCCCGGGCACCCGAGCGGGACCTCTACCTGGCCCAGGTGATCGAGCAGGTGCAGGAGCGCCTGGCTGCCGCTCGCATCGAGGCGAGCGTGAACGGCCGCCCGAAGCACCTGTACTCCATCTACGAGAAGATGGTCCTGAAGAACAAGGAGTTCGACGAGATATACGACCTCGTCGGTGTCCGGGTGATCGTGGGGTCGGTCAAGGACTGCTGGGCAGCGCTCGGGGCCGTGCACGGCACCTGGGCGCCGATCACGGGCCGCTTCAAGGACTACATAAACACGCCCAAGTTCAACCTGTACCAGTCGCTGCACACCACGGTGGTCGGTCCCCAGGGCAAGCCGCTGGAGGTGCAAATCCGGACCTGGGAGATGCACAGCCGGGCCGAGCGGGGGATCGCCGCCCACTGGGGCTACAAGGAGAACGCCTCGTCCTCGGACATCGCGTGGCTCCAGCGGATAGTCGACTGGTCGGCTGAGAGCACGGACCCGGCCGAGTTCCTGGAGGGGCTCAAGCTCGACCTGGAGACGGACGAGGTGTTCGTCTTCACTCCCAAGGGCGACGTCGTGGCCCTGCCGATAGGGGCCACGCCGGTTGACTTCGCCTACTCGATCCACACCGAGGTCGGTCACCGCTGCATAGGTGCCCGGGTCAACGGCCGGCTGGTCCCGCTCGACTCCAAGCTGACCTCGGGCGACAGCGTCGAGATCTTCACTTCCAAAGTCCCCTCGGCCGGCCCGAGCCGCGACTGGCTCAACCTGGTCGTGACGCCCAGGGCTCGCAACAAGATCCGCCAGTGGTTCAGCCGGGAGCGCCGTGAGGACGCCATGGAGACGGGCCGGGACGACCTGGTGAAGGCCCTGCGCAAGGAAGGCCTGCCCCTGCAGAAACTGATGGGCAGCGAGGCCATCAAGCGCGTCAGCGAGGCCATGCACTACTCCGATCTCGACGGCCTTTACGCCGCTATCGGGGAGGGCCACGTCTCGGGCCAGGCCGTGGCCCAACGCCTCGCCCGCGACCTGAGGGGCGGTGACCACGACTTCCAGCTTCCCTCCACCGTGCGCCAGCCGCGCCGTGCCGCCAGCCGCCAGGGCATGGGCCTGCACGTCGAGGGCCTCGACGACGTCATGGTGCGCCTGGCGCGCTGCTGCACCCCGGTGCCCGGTGACGAGATAATCGGCTTCGTGACCCGTGGCCGGGGCGTCAGCGTGCACCGCTCCGACTGCGCCAACGCCGCCGCCCTGGCCGCCGACGAGGGCGGCCGGCTGATCGAGGTGGAGTGGGACCGGGACCGCCCGGGCAGCTTCCTGGCCGCCCTCGAGGTCAAGGCGTTGGACCGGACCCGCCTCGGTGTCGACATCTGGAAAGCGCTGTCTGACCATCACCTCAACGTCCTGCGCAGCGAGACCCACACCGGGGCCGACCGGGTGAGCAAGATGCGCTTCGAGTTCGAGCTGGCCGACCCGGCGCACCTCGAGTCGGTGCTCGGCGCCCTCAAGAGGGTGGACAGCGTCTACGACGCCTACCGGGTGCTGCCGGGGGGCGGTCGCGGGCCGGGCTGACAGGCGTGCCGGTGCCGTCGGGGGGCCGGGGCCAGCCCGACCTGTTCGAAGCCGCACTGGCCGGCAGGCTGGCGCAGAGCGCCCCGCTGGCCGCCAGGATGCGGCCCCGCAGCCTGGAGGAGATGGTGGGCCAGGAGCACCTGCTCGGGCCGGGCAAGCCGCTGCGGGCCCTGATCGAGTCCGACAGGCTCAGCTCGGCCATCCTGTGGGGGCCGGCCGGGACGGGTAAGACGACCCTGGCCCGCTTGGTGGCGGGGGCGACCCGGCGGGCGTTCGTCGACCTCTCGGCGGTCTCGGCTGGAGTCAAGGACGTCCGGGACACGGTCGAGGCAGCCCGCAGACTGCTGGCGGAGCAGGGCCGCGGTACGGTGCTGTTCCTGGACGAGGTCCACCGCTTCAACCGGGCCCAACAGGACGCCCTACTGCCCTCGGTGGAAGCGGGTGAGCTGACGCTCGTCGGTGCCACCACCGAGAACCCGTTCTTCTCCGTCAACGGGCCTCTGCTGTCGCGCAGCAGCCTGTTCCGCCTCGAGCCGCTCTCCGAGGAGGCGCTGCTCGAGCTGCTCCACCGGGCGCTGCAACGTGAGGGCCGGCCCGCTGCCCCCGAGGCGTTGCGGCTGCTGGCCCGCCTGGTGGAGGGCGACGCCCGTTCCGCCCTCAACGGCCTCGAGGTCGCCCTGGCCCTGGCGTCCGCCGCCGGGCGCCAGGAGGTGGCGGTCAGCGACGTGGAGGCTGCTCGCAGCACTCGGGCGCTGCGCTACGGCGACGACGAG
>JAKACE010000305.1:0-366 GCA_021821705.1 Actinomycetes bacterium
TCCTGGTGGATGAGGCCTTGTCGTCCCGGGTGGCAAGCCTCCTCCGTGAGGCCGGGCATGATGCCGTCCACGTCGGTGACCGAGGGCTCCTCGGCAAGCCGGACGAGGACGTCATGCGGGCTGCCGCTGCCGAGGGTCGCGTGATCTTGTCGGCAGACACGGACTTTGGCGAAATGCTGGCGCTTGGCGCATACGCGGGCCCAAGCGTGATGCTGCTGCGGCGTGCTCCGCACGCGCCGGAGCGGCAAGCGGCTGTCGTGCTAGCAGCGCTACCCGACACCGAGGAAAGCCTGGAGGCGGGGGCCGTGGTGGTCGTGACGCCAGGCCTCGCCCGAGTGCGGGACCTCCCGATCGGTCCCCAACGCG
>JAKACE010000305.1:376-3830 GCA_021821705.1 Actinomycetes bacterium
TTTGCCGCGCTGGCAGCCCTTGGAGAGCCCCGATCTGCTAACGATTTGCTAACGCACGGCCTCGGACAGGGTGTCATCGGGCGGACTGACGAGGACGGTCACCACACAAAAGACCTGTTCAACGTATATGCCGACACAGTCCGGCACGGCCCGGAACGGGCCAGGCACCATTCAGGTTCCTGTGTCCGCAAGGACGTGGGGGTTCAAGTCCCCCCTCGCCCACCACTAAGCGGGGTCTTCCCCGTGCCCTCCGTGGCAGCTTGGCCCGGCCCCCCGGCCCCGCTGCCGAGGGCCTCTGCGCCCCCGTAGAGGCCCCTGACCAGGCTCCTTCCTCCGGGGGCGGAGCGAATGCCGCTGACGCGGGGCTAGGCACCGTATGGCCCGTGACGCTGACCCCGGTGCGCCAGGCAGAGCTCCTCGTGGAGCGCCTCCACGGCATACCGGGGCGCTGAGCCGCCAGGGGCGGCGCCTTCGGGGGCTACCCGTCGCTGGGCGAGGGGCTGCCCTTCCCGCCGGTGCTGCCCGAACTGGAGTGCCAGCCCACCACCCGTGTGGTGCAGGCCGACGGGCGTATCGACGTCGCCGTGCACCGGCGGGCCCTCGCCGAGGTCCTGGGCTGGTCGCCCGGCCCGCTCGCCCACGAGCTCGACGGCCGCTGGGTCGTCCTCGGCGAGCCCGAGGCCGGCACCCGCACCCGTCGGGGCGACCGGGCACGGCTGAGCGGCACCTCCCGCATCGTGCTGCCGGCGGCGCTGCGGCGCCTCCTCGGGGTGAGCGTGGGCGACAAGGTGCTGCTCCTCCCCCTGCCCTCCACCCGGCGCCTCGCACTCACTCACCCTGGCTGTCCCCGTTGTGGTCGTCCTAGCCCCAATGGCTATCTCGCATGCACGAGCGACCGCCGCCACTGCCGGCACGGGGCTGCCCGCCGCCATCACGGCCCGTGGTACGCCGAAGGCCACAGTGCTCGCCAGCAAGGGGAACGGCCCGTGCCGCACGGCGAAGTTCGCCATCCCCGCCCCGGCCCCGTACTGGCAGGTGAACTGGTGGTACAACTGCCGCACTTTCAATAGCGGCACCCCCAGGCCCGGACGGCTTCGACTACGCCGTCAACACCCCTATAGGGCTTGACACGAACGACTACAACACCCCCAACCAGCTCGGGTGGGGCTACTCGGCCGCCAACCGCTATTACGACCACGGCACCCTTCTATATTGCCGTCAACAGCACATGCGCGTGGGCCGTGCAGATCGTTGTCCCCACCACTCCCACCTATACGGTCCGAGCCGACCAGGTGTGGTGCGAGCTCTCCTGGGCCAGCAGTAACACACGCACCAACCCGCTGCAGGTGAAGGTCACGATCACCAACCGGAGCACCACGCCGCTCACAGTGACGGACGCCCCGTCGCTGAAGGTCGTGCCACGTCCTGGCGGCTGGGCCCCTCGATGGACCGGTAGGCCGTCCCCCGACCCCAGCACCTGCCCGTGCGGGCCGGGCCCCAACCTGAGCGTGCAGCTGCTCGGTGGCCACACCATGCGCCCGGCGGCTCCCTGACGGCCTACGTCGTGTTCGCCGTGCGGACGTCTGCTTGGCTGCCGACGTTCGCGCCCGGCGTTGTGCACATGGCGCTCGTCTGGTCCGTACCCCGCGGCTACACCTACCAGATGGCGCTGCCGTGAAACCCCGACAGCGGCCCCTCTTGCGTTCCGGGTGTGGTGGCATCTGGCAAACTCCTCAATAGAGGCGACAAAAGCAGGGGGGAAAGCGGATAGGAAGGAGCCCCTGGTGCCAGGCAAGGGACGCCCGCGGCGCCGCTGCACCGCAGGCGGTGACCACTGTCAGACGACCTCGCAGCCACCGTTGTACGGGACGAAGTGGGCCACGGGGTCCCTGGCCAGCTGCGCTGGCCATCCCTGGTTGTGCCGCTGTCCCGCAACGGTTGGCGACGAGGAGTCTTCCTCACGTACAATGAAGCCGACCTATTTGGTCAGAGGAGCCACTATGGCCGCGCCATCCCACGCCACCTTAGAAGTGCCCGTCGGCCCAGACGGCAACCTCGTCGTGCCTGCGTCCGAGCTCGCCGAACACGGCATCGAGGCCGGTCAGATCGTGCGCGTCGAAGCTGTCCACGAGCCTCGACGTCGCTCGCGCTTGGGCGCCCGCCGCCGCGACCTCGGTTTCACCCAGGAGCACCTGGACGAGCTGCGCGTCGAGATGGGCGCCGGCATCGGCGGGGACCTGACCAGGTGAGCCCCGCCACCCCCGTGGTGGCGGACACGCAGGTGCTCATCTGGTACGTCATAGATCCGGACCGTCTCAGCGTCCTTGCGATCAACGCGCTCGACACCGCGACCGACGACAACAAGCCGGTCTATGTGTCGGCCTTCTCGCTCGTCGAGCTCGTTTACGCAGTCGAGAAGGCCGCCAACCCGCTAACCGAGGATGACCGCCAAAGCATCCTTGAAGAGCTTGCCCGGGCCGATAGCCCCTTCGAAGTCGTGCCCGTCACTGCTGCCATCGCTAACCGGGTCGCCAGTGCGCCCCGCCATGCGACTAGCGATCCTGGTGACCGCATCATCGCCTCCACTGCCGAGGAGCTGAAGATCCCACTTGTCAGCGCCGACCGCCACATGCCAGCCACCTGCCGCACACCAGTCATCTGGTGAACCGGGCCGAACGCGGAGGGGCCGTTACTGACGGCCCCTTCTTCGTCTAGTCACGGCGGTACGTCTCGCTCGCCTCTTGGTGAGCTTGGCGATGTCCGCCTCGCTGAGGCCCACCTTGCGGACCAGGTTGCGCACGAGCTTGGCGTCCAGGGCCTCCCCAGCGGCTGGGGGCGCAGGTGGCCACGGACGCGGTGGCAGCACTCCTTTGTCGACGCAGCGCCTAAGATCAGGTTCGCTGACCGCAAGCTGGTCCGTGAGGATGGCAGCGACGGGCTTCGGGTCGTTGATCTGACCTTGCCCGTGGGACACCCTGGTGATGAGGACGTCGCCGCTGGCCAGCACCAGCTCATAGCGGTAGTGGTCGCCCGTCTTGGAGGGGCCGCGTGCTGTGCCTTTGTTCTCCCAGCCCTCCGTCTCGACGAACTTGCGGTGGGCAGGGTGCGGCAGCGGGCTCACTCGTCGCCGAAGACGGCTCGGCGCAGCTCCGCGGTGTCGCCGGCGTAGAGGAGCACACGAGCGACCAGGCCGGCGTGGGCAGCGTGGTTGGGGGCAAACCGCAGGCGCTCCACCCAGGGTTGTGCGTAGTCGACCACGGCGTCGAGGAACTCTGTCTCAGCCGCGTCGTAGCCGTCGCCTACGCCGAGGGTTTTCGCCCGTGCACGCCACCTTCTTGCGGCAGAGACCGGTCATGGTCGGACCGGCAGGGCCAGGTCGACCGGGCCCCAGGTCGCGCCGCCGTTTGTGCTGCGCCACACCTCGTCAGTGGCCTGCCCGTACGCCCAGAGGGTC
>JAKACE010000306.1:0-575 GCA_021821705.1 Actinomycetes bacterium
TCTCCCAGTGGAACGGTCCTACGTTGGGGCCCGGTTGCGCCTGGATGGTCGGGCTGGGTCGAGCCGGGTCCAGTTTGAGCAGGAACGACCAAAACCGTGAGCGCCACTGGAAAACGGGCTCGTCGTGGCCACGCTCGGCCGTGTAGAAGAGGTAATTATCGCCCGGCGGGATACCGGGTAGCAGGTGCCCCCACTGACCTCGTACCACCTCCTCGGGCTCTGGCGGCGCTTGCATGCCTCGGAGCGCCTCGCCGGCGGTGACGTGGGGCAGCCTGCCCTCCACGGCCTTGCGCTGCTCCCATCGGCCCGAGTGGGTGGCGCCCGGCAGCTCGGGAAGGCGCTCGCCCTTGCGGGCACCGACGATGAACAGGCGCGGCCGCAGCTGCGCCACGCCGTAGTCGGCGGCGTTGAGGACCTGCCACGAGTACTTGTAACCGGCCTCCGTGATCTCCCGTAGGAGCCGCTCGAAGGCTGGACGGCTGGCGCGGTTGTCGAAGGTGAGGGCGTAAACGTTTTCCAGCACGAAGAACCGGGGGCGGGCTTCGGAGAGCACACGGGTGTAGGCCTGGAGCAGG
>JAKACE010000306.1:585-3830 GCA_021821705.1 Actinomycetes bacterium
GAACCCCGACTTGGAGAACGCCACGCATGGCGGCCCCCCGACCAGCAGGTCCGGTCGCGATCTCCTGAGGCCAGCTGCCGCCAGGATGTCCTTGGTACCCACTCCACCAGGGTCGCCCACAGCCAGGGGCCGCAGGTCGGCCCGTAGGACCTCGAGCAGGCCGGGGAAGTGCTTGGTGGCGTTTTTCTCCATGGTGTCGGAGGCATCGTCGTCCCACTCGACGGCCGCACGGACAGAGAAGCCCGCCGCCTCCATGCCGAGGTCCAGGCCACCGGCCCCCGCGAAGAGGGATATGGCCGTGCCTACCTGCATCTGGTCAGCTTGGCACAAGCCGTCAGCTCGATGGCGGACTCCGAACAACGTGGGTTGGAACGCCATGGCGCGAAGGCTACGGGGAGGCTCCGACGAGCAAGCCGCGTCGCCCCAGCGCCGACAGGCCGGCACACTTGAGCCGCGGAGCCGGGACCGGTCCCGGACCGAACGGGCGGCCCGGCAAGCTCGCGTGCACGCGACCAGGCGCGACGGCCCGCTGGGCCCCTCACAGCGGGGCCCTTCTCGCCGGGGCTCCCCAGTACCTTCACCGCCTCTGCAGGTAGGTAGCCAGCTCCTCGGGCACTCCCCGGCGGTTGGCGCCGAAACGGGCGGTGATGTCGGCCCAGGCCCGGTCGACAGCGCCACGCTCGCCGAGGGAGGCGGCGTCGAGCTGGGCCTCGGCCAGGGCCACGTTGGTCTGCTCCAGCATCACCCCCTTGCCCACCGCCCAGGTGGCGAGCTCCCCGTCGCCGGCGGCAATGGCCAGGCGTGCCAAGCGCAGCGCAGCGTCGACGACAGCTGCGCTCATGTAGCTGGACAGGGCCACCCCGTCGTCGGGACGGTCGGCCCAGCCGTAGTTGGCGCTGACCTTGAACGGCACTCCCCGCACCAGGGCCAGAGCGGAAGCGAGGTGCCCGGCTGCCTGCGCCCTCTCCTCGCCAGCTGACAGGGCGACCAGAGCCTGGAACCGGGCGAAGTCGGTGCCGGCACCTACCAGGCGGTAGCCGCCGCCCGAGGTGGCATCGGGCACGTGCTCGGCTCCGAGCTTGCGGCGCAAGCCGTTCATGTAGGTCACCACGGTGCGCGCCGACCACTCCTCGGCCCGGCCGGCCCCGATGGCCGCCCGTAGGGCCTCCCCGCTCCAGGGACGGCCGGCCCGGCAGGCGAGGAAGCAGCCGATCTCCAGCTCGGGCTGGCTCAGCTCAACCTCCAGAGATGGGGCCACCTCGGGCGTGCCCAGCACGCAGAACCACACCTCGCCCGGTGCCGGAGCTGGCGTGCTGACCGGCAGGGGGACGAGGACATCCCTGGCCGGGGCCGCTGGGCCTGGCGAGGGGGCGGGTGGTGGCCCCGGCAGGTCTGCTGTTGGGGGCGTGCCTCCACCCGCTGGGCGCACCGCCGGCACGGCCTGCGCCAGCCAGGCCGACGCTGCCTGGGTGCGCTTGGCCTCGGCGCTGCGGGCCAGGTTGCCGAGCACCGGCAGGGCGCGGGCACGCCGTAGCCAGAGGTAGGCCGACCCCGCCAGAGCCAGGACGACCACGAGAGCCACCACCAGCACCGAGCTGCCGCCCGGCACACCGGCGGACAAGCTGGCGAAGACGGCTGGGTCGTGGGCCGGGAGGGGGCCGGGCACGTAAGGGGCGGGGAAGGACAACCCGACCGGGGCCGGCTGGGACCTGACCGGGACCTCGACGGCGTTGTAGAGCATGCGGTCCTTGGCCGGCAGCGGGCTCGGCACGAAGATGTGCAGCACCGCGTGCCTGGTGCCGGCCGGCAGGGGCCCGAAGTAGTAGGTGCCCCCGAAGAGGCCCTGGCCGCCCTCGTCATCGGGACCACCTCGGCCGGCGAGCCTCGCCGTCATGGTGCGGTGGGGCCCAAGGTCCAGGGTGAAGTCGCCCGGGCGCAGCGTCCCCTGGTAGGCCAGGGTGTCGAAGAAGCCGTCGCCGCCGGCCGGCTCGACCGGCTCGGCCGAGCCGTGCAGGACCAACCAGGCCTGGTCTGGCCGGGGGGCGGCCTTGCCCGTGAGCGAGAAGTAGCTGAGCGCCGCCGAGGAGAGGGCGATGTCCACCGCGGCGTGCTGGACGTAGTTGCCCGGGTCGGGCGTGGAGAGCACCGAGGACGAGCCGACGTCGTCGGTGAGCTGCCAGTCGTTGGGACTGGCGTACAGGGCCACCGGTTGGGCCCCGACCCGGTGGCCGAGGCTGAACGAGAAGCTCTGGGCGTAACCGTCGGCGCCCCTGGCCCGCAGGAGGACAGAGCGGGCCGAGGAGGGCACCTCGGCCAGGTAGTAGGCGCGGCCCGAGAGGTTGCTCGGGTCGGCCGGTACGGCCTGGGCCTGGCCGTCGGCCACCAGCGCCAGGGTGGGGCTCGACGCCATCAGGTTGGTGTCGGGCTGGCCGCCCGAGGTGCAGGTGAGCTCGAACAGCACCAGGGTGTCGCCGGCGTCGGCCTGCACGGCGGAGCCTCCCTGGCCGAACTGAGCCCCGAGGCGGTAGCCGGGCACGTCGCAGGTGAAGCCGTCGCCGTTGAGCCGGCCGTCGGCCGGCACGTGCAGGGCGACGCCGGGCGAGCTGACCGCGCTCACCCCCGGTCCCGGTGGGCTGCCTGCGCCGAAGGCGGCGGCCGTGGGCCAGAGCCCGAGCACCGCGAGCGTCACTCCGGCGCCCAGGGCGCTGCGGGCCCTGCGCCCGGCACGGGAACGCGCCAAGCGCGCTGTTACTCCGGGCCGGCTGGTGACCGGACCATAGGTGATGACGAAGCCTCCCCAGACAAGGAGAACCGGTGCACTCTTACCCCCTGGTCGCTTTGATATCTGCGCGCGCCGGCACCCTTGGCCTGTTGGCCTGGGACGCCGCAGCGGTGATGATAATGGGCCTGGCATTGGCGCGCTTATTACGTTCAGCGCGCGAACTGTTCGCCTACGGCGTGGTCTCCAAATGCGCCTGGGCCATTGCCTGCATTTGGTTCACCTGGCACTGGGACGCCGCTTTGGTGCCGACCGGGGCGATGGTCGTGCTCTGGCACCTGAGCCAGTTGGTGCGCCGCAGCCGGGCGCAGCGCACCGGCGTGCCGATGGCCACCGGCCGAGCGCCGAGGAGCTCGCGGTGAGCGGGCCGAAGGTGGTCCTGGTCGTGGGTGGCAGTGAGAGCGTCACCACCGTGCTCAGCGCCCTCGGGCTGGGCGCGGTCTGGGATGACGGGGCTGTGGCGTTG
>JAKACE010000307.1 GCA_021821705.1 Actinomycetes bacterium
GGCGCAGGCGCCGAGGGCGTCCCCGCTCCCCAGGCCCTAGCGGCCAAGCCGGCGGGGTTCGGCGTGTACGTGCACGTGCCGTTCTGCTCGCACCGATGTGACTACTGCGCGTTCGCGACATGGACAGACCGGGGCCATCTCTGGGAACGCTACGCGCAGGCCTGCCGCACCCAGGCAGCTGGGCTGGCCGATTGGTCGGCAGGTCCGGCGAGTTCGGTCTTCTTCGGGGGAGGCACCCCCTCGCTGGTGCCGGCCCGGCTGCTGACGGGCATCCTGGCTTCCATATCGGCTGCCGTGGGCCTGGCGTTCGGGGCGGAGGTCACGGTCGAGTGCAACCCGGAGACCGTCACCGCCGCCAAGCTGGCCGAGTACCGCCGCAGCGGCGTGACCCGCCTGTCCTTCGGCGCCCAGTCGATGGTCCCGCGCGTCCTCGAGTCTCTGGGCCGCCGGCACACACCCGGCGCCGTGGCCAGGGCGGTGGGCCTGGCAGCTGAGGCCGGCTTCGGTGGGTCCTACAACCTTGACCTCATATACGGGGCGGCAGGGGAGACCATGGCCGACTGGGCGCGCACGATCGAGGAGGTGCTCGGCCTCGATCCTGCACCCGCCCACGTCAGTGCGTACGCGCTGACGGTGGAGCCGGGCACGCCGCTCTCGCGCCGGCCCGAGCGCTACCCGGGTGACGACGACCAGGCCGACAAGTACCTCATGGCGGAAGCGGCCCTGTCGGCTGCGGGCTACCACTGGTACGAGATATCCAACTGGTCCCTCCCCGGCCACGAGTGCCGCCACAACCGGCTGTACTGGGACCAGGGCGATTACGCCGGCGTCGGCTGCTCCGCCCACTCGCACCGTTCCCGTCCCGGTGGTTCGGCCCGGCGCTGGTGGAACGTTCGCACCCCTGAGCGTTATTGCGCTCTCGTCGAGGCCGGCGCGTCACCGGAGGCGGCAGGGGAGGACCTGGCCCCCGGCGACAGGCGACGTGAAGCGCTCATGCTCGCATTGCGGACCCGCGGCGGTGTGCCGGCGGGGGCGGTGCCGGAGGAGTTGTTCGAGAACGGCCTCGTGGAAATGATCGGCGCCGGAGCGCCCGGGCACGAAGGAGGGCAGACAGGTGACCCCCCGGCACCGGCAGGCCCCCGGGCGGTGCTGACAGTGCGAGGCCGTCTGCTCGCGAACGAGGTGGCCGTGCGGCTGCGGGACCAGTCGTAGTCCTGCGGCGAGGCCAGTTCGCGGTCCTGCGGCGAGGCCGGTTGTAGTCTTTCGGCGAGGAAGGTCAGGTGGCAGACAACTCGCGGGCGGGACGACAGCAGGGCCGTGGTGGCGGCCGCCCGTCCAGAGCGGGCGGCACAAAGGGCGCGGCGGGCGGCATGGCCGGCGTGCCGTTCCCGCCGGAGGCCGCAGCGGGCGCGCAGGCGGAGCAGGTGGCGCCGGCATGTGGCGAGGCCGGCGACGCAGAGCTGGAGGAGATGCCGACCATGCCCCCGCCCGCCGGGCCCA
The DNA here is from genome assembly GCA_021821705.1 of Actinomycetes bacterium. Taxonomy (GTDB): domain Bacteria; phylum Actinomycetota; class Acidimicrobiia; order Acidimicrobiales; family Palsa-688; genus JAJZMF01. Next base: position 1,501 of record JAKACE010000307.1, read on the forward strand.
GGCCGGCCCTACGGTGGGCCACAGCCACCGGTTCGGCGCCCGGCCGCGCAGGGGCGGCGCGCCAGGCCGGGTCGCAGGCCAGGACGTCGAGGACGGCCGGCCCGGCGGCCCGCGGTGGTACGGAGGTGCCCTCAACCGTTCCCCGGGGGGACGTCGCTGGTCGCCAGGGCAAGCGGCCGGGGTCGCGAGCCGGTGGGGCCGTGCCGGCATCGGGGCGCCGGCGGCTGCCCGAGGCGGAGGTGGGTAACCCCCAGCCTCAGGCTGAGCCGCCAACGTTGCCAGCCATGACTGCTGTCATGCCGACGGTGGCCCCCCCGCCCCCGAACCAGGCGGCCCCGAACCAGGCGGCCCCGAACCAGGCGGCCCCGAACCAGGCGGCCCCGAACCAGTCGCTCCTCCTGAGAGCGCCGGTGTCACCCGACCCGAGGGGGCACCTCCCGCGCCGCCGCCACCGGAGGAGGCTCCTGGCCGCTGCGCTGGCACTCCTGGTCGGCGCTTCGGTGGCGGTCGTGGCGGCGGTCGGAGGCTCTTCGCCGGGGAACGCCCGCCAACAGCTGGCTGGCATGGTGAGCAGGACGGTCGAAGCCCAGGTCCTCGTCCGCCAGGCGGAGGCCGGTGTTTGCCGCGAGGCGGCGCCGGGGGTGGCCAGCCGGCGTGGGGCGGTCGCCGCCCTGTCCACGGCCCGCAACCTCGACATCTCCGTGACATCCTCGCTGGCGGCGGCCCGGGGGTCGGCGATGGCAGGAGCCGGTCTGTCAGTGGTGGCCGGAGAGTTGCGCCGACTGGCCTCGGCCTCGGCCGCGGTATCCTCGGACCTGGCCCGATGGGCGTCGGACCGCCAGGTTGCCGGGTGCTACAGCGCCCCGGGCAACGACGTCTACTTCCAGCGAGCCAAGGCCGCCGAGGCGGCAACGGCACCGCTGGAGCGGGACTTCGCCCGCCACTGGGCGGAGTTGGCCCTGCGCTGGCACCTGCCGTCGTTCGGTGCTTCCCAGCTGTGAGCCAAATCCACTGAAACTCACCGAGACGATCTAATGGCGCCTCTGCGGGTACAATGGAGCCACAGTGAGCGAGCGAATCAAATGGATCGGCACCCCGGAGGCATGCGCGAGGCTCGGGGTTACCCTGCGCACTCTGTACCGCTTCATCGACGAGGGCCAGCTCCCGGCGTACAAGATGGGCCGGGTGATAAGGCTGCAAGCCCACGAGGTCGACGCCTTCATCGACAAAGCCAGGATCTTGCCGGGCACGTTGGAGCACCTCTACCCGGACCCCAGAGGGCGTGCCGAGCCGGCCGTGGACGGCGACGAGGTGACCACCGCATCGCTTGTCGCGGCGGGGGGAGAGCCGTCGAGGGGCGTCCAGGCTGGCGCAGAGGGGGAACTGGGAAAGTGAGCGTTGCTCAGGACTGCATCTTCTGCCGGATCGTAGGCGGCGAGGTCCCCGCCAGGGAGGCATACGCCGGGCCCGGTGTCTACGGCTTCCACGACCTGCACCCGGCCGCCCCGCTACACGTCCTGTTGGTGCCGCGCCACCATATTGCCGACGCCTCGGAGGTAGCCCCCGAGCACGGGCCGGTGATAGCGGAGATGATGGCCGCGGCGCGCCAAGTGGCGGGTGAGGCAGGCCTCTCGGGGCGGGGCTACCGGCTGGTGTTCAACGTGGGCACGGACGCAGGGGCGCAGGTGCCCCATATGCACATGCACGTCCTGGCCGGTCGTGAGCTCGGGTGGCCGCCCGGTTGAGAAGCCACATGCAGGCGGCTCGCCCGGTGCGATATCTCCCGGGGAGCCGTTCCACGGCGGCTACGCTTACGAGGCAAACGTGTCCGTAACCGTCACCGTCCCCAATCATCTGATGGCCGGCCTGGTCGGCCCCCTCAACGAAAACCTGCGCTCGGTCCAGGAGGCTTTCGGGGGCGCCCGTATCATCGCCCGGGGCAACGAGTTCAACATCGATGGCGACGAGGCGGCCGTGGTGGCTCGCCTGGTGGAGGAGCTGAGCCTGCTGCTCGAGCGCGGCCAGGTGGTGGACCCCCAAGTAGTGGCCCGCACGATCGACATCCTGCGCGCCGACGGCCGGCCGTCGGAGGTGCTGACGGCCGAGGTGCTGCGTTCGGGGCGGGGGCGTTCCGTGCGGCCGAAATCGAGCGGGCAGAAGGCCTACGTGGACGCCATCGCCGACAACATCGTCACCTTCGGTATCGGCCCTGCCGGTACGGGCAAGAGCTACCTGGCGGTGGCGCTCGCTGTACAGGCGCTTCAGGCCAAGAACGTCGAGCGCATTATCATGACCCGCCCGGCCGTCGAGGCGGGCGAGCGGCTCGGCTT
>JAKACE010000308.1 GCA_021821705.1 Actinomycetes bacterium
GTGGCATGGCCGCTCGGGGACGTGCTCCAGGCGATGCTGGTGTACTCCGCAAACGACGCCGCTTACGCCCTGGCCCAGCGCATCGGCGGGTCATTGGCGGGCTTCGTCCCGGTGATGGAACGCTCGGCACGCCAGATGGGCATGACGGACCACCCCGTCCTGCGGGACCCGGCCGGCCTGGACGGGGCCATCGGCTTCGAGGGCGGCAACCTGATGAGCGCCAGGGACCTCGCCATCGCCGGCCGCGCCATGCTGCGTGTGCCCGAACTTGCCCACATAGTGCTCGAACACCAGGCGACCTTCGTCGACCCCCTCGGCACCCTCCACGCCCTGCCCAGCATGAACCTGTGGTTCCTTCAGGCCTATCCCGGTGCGGTCGGGCTCAAGACCGGCTACACCGCCTTGGCAGGCAACTGCATCATGGCTGCGGCCACCCGGCACGGACGGACGATGCTGGCGGTGGTGATGAAAGGCTACAACATGCAGCAGACAGCCATGGACCTGCTCAACCAGGGCTTCGCCACACCCGTTCGGGCCGAGCCGACGGGCGACCGGCTGCCCCCGGTCCGCCTCCCCTCGCCGACGGCGGGCGCTCCGAGTGCCGGGGGTACCTCCTCCCGGGCGAACAGCGCTGCCGTGGCCTCACGCAGGGCCCTGGCAGGCAAGCCCACGGCCCCGGCCGTCGGGGCATCGCACCAGCACCCCGCCCAGCCCGGGCACCCCGCCCAACCCGGGCACGCTGCCACGGCCGGGCACGCTGCCACGGCCGGGACGCGCCCCGCCGCTGCGCCCCGTGCGGCCACCGGCCTCGCAGCCGTCCTGGGCTCGTGGGCCGGTCGGTTGCTGTTCGTCCTGGCGGGGCTCGGTGCCCTTGTGGCGCTTTACGAGCGGGCCCGTTCCCAACAACTGGAGCGGCCGCCGTCGCCTAGGCAGGACGGCTCCGGGGGACGTCCGTACGCCAGGCCCGAGGACCTGGAGGCGCCCGAGGACCTGGAGGCGCCTGAGGACCTGGAGGCGATCGTGCTCGACCGGGACGGCTATGGTGCCGCCCGGACAGGCCTGGTTGCGTTGCCGGAGAGTGCCGACGTGCCCGTCAGGGGCGCGCTCGGCTCCCGCGCCGGCGCCACCCGTCGCCCCTGAGACGGCCACCTCCCAGCCCCCGGCAGCGTTCCAACGCCGGCCGGCACGGCCCTGTCCAGTGCCGTGGCCGACTGGCCGGCGTGGCTCTGTCCCACCCCGGCCGGCAGGGGCCGGTCCTCAGGGCTTGAAAGAGCTCAGCCGGCTGACCACCGAGGCCGCCAGGTCGCCGGCGGTGGCGAGCACCACGGTGCAGCGGGCCCCGGGTTGGTCGATCTCGCCCTTGTACATGCCACGCGTGTCGCAGATGGTGGCGCCCCGGGCCGGGCCCGCCCCCGTCTCCACCGTCACCGCCACCTTCATCGCCCGGGTCGGCGCGACGTCTCCGACGGCGATGGCGGCCGCCAGCACGTCGTGGCAGGCCGAACACTTGCGCCCGTAAATGCCCCGGTAGAAGTCGAAGTAGAAGTCGAGCACGTCCGCTGCGAACTGCGCGACGGGCGACTCCGACCTGGCCATCTCGAGGCGTTGCTCCTCGGACATGATCTCCGCCATGGTCGCGTCGAGCGGCACCATTGTGAGGTCCCAGCCTGCGCTGAACACCGCCTGGGCCGCCTCGGGGTCGTGCCATATGTTGGCCTCAGCGGCCGGGGTGACGTTCCCCGGCGCCATGGCAGCCCCTCCCATCACGGTCACCCCCTCGACCAGCGACGGCAGGTCGGGCTCCAGGCGCAGTGCCACAGCCAGGTTCGTGAGCGGCCCGGTTGCCAGCAGGTGGACCTGACCGGGCCGCTCACGTACGGTGCGGACGATCAACTCGGCGGCGCCCAGCGGGCTGGGAGCAGCCGATGGTTGGCCGATCTCCACACCGCCAAGGCCGTTGGCGCCGTGGACGAAGGTGGCCAGCTCCATCTCCTCGCCGAGGAGGGTGACCTCGGAGCCGGCTGCGACCGGGATGAGGCCGCCCTTACCGGCCACGTCCAGGGCCCACAACGTGTTACGAGCCGCGTCGGCCGCCGAGATGTTGCCGAAGACGGTGGTGATGGCGCACACCTCAACGTCCGGGTCGGCCAGCAGGTAGAGGAGGGAGATGGCGTCGTCGACACCGGTGTCGCAGTCGACCAGGACGGTTTTCTTCATGGGCCGCGACCCTACTTCGCCTTGTCACCGAGCCGACATGCAACGTGGGGCGTTAGGGTCCCGGATGTGAACGCAGTCGTCATCTCCCAAGGCCGTGTCTCATGGGAGCCCAGGCCCGACCCCGTAGCGGGACCGCACGACCTCCTGGTGAGGATCCAGGCGGCGGGCATCAACGGTGCCGACCTGATGCAGAGGGCCGGCCACTACCCGCCGCCGGCTGGCACCCCGGCCGATCAGCCCGGGCTCGAGTGCAGCGGGGTCGTCGAGGCCGTGGGCGACCAGGTGCGCTCCTTTCGCCCGGGTGACCGCGTGATGGCTCTGATGGCCGGCGCCGCCCAGGCAGAGCTGGCCGCCGTTCACGAAAGGCACGCCATGCCCGTGCCCGAAGCGATGTCGGCGGTCGAGGCGGGAGCGTTCCCCGAGGTGTTCTGCACGGCCCACGACGCCCTGTTCACCCAGGGTGGCCTGGCGATGGGTGACCGGGTGCTGGTGAGCGGGGCCGCCGGGGGCGTCGGTGTCGCCGCCGTACAATTGGCGGTCGCAGCCGGAGCCACTGTCATTGCCAGCGCCAGGAGCCGCGACCGTCACCCGGCCCTAGCCGGCCTCGGGGCCACCCCCGTGACCCCGGACCAGGTGCCCGCAACGGGCCCCTACGATGTCGTGCTCGAGCTGGTCGGGGCACCCAGCCTGGCCACCGCCATCGAAGCGATCGCCCCCTGGGGGCGCGTCGTCGTCATCGGCACGGGCGCAGGGTCGCACCTGGAGCTCGACCTGGGCCTCCTGATGCGCAGCCGGGCGACCCTGCGCGCATCGACACTGCGCAACCGTTCCCTCGAAGAGAAAGCCGTGGTCGTGCGCCGGGTCGAGCACCACGTACTGCCACTGGTGGCCCGCCGGGTGCTGAGGGTGCCAGTGGAGGCCACTTACCCCTTCAGCCAGGTGCAGGCCGCGTACGAGCGCTTCGCCGCCGGCGCCAAGCTGGGCAAGCTGGTCCTGACCGCGGGCTGAACAGGCCCCGCCCGAAGATGGCGGTCCGGGCCCGCAAGTGCACGACCTCGGGCAGGGGTGGACTGTCCTCTGCGTAGGGACGAACGGGACCAACAGCCCCGGCGGCAGGGACCTTCGCCGCCACAGCGGCGGCCCGAAACCGGATTGGAGTGACGACCGGGGAGCGGTCAGTTACGCCGGTACCCCGAGCGGGGCGGGGGGCTACGGCCGTCCGGTACGGGCGGTCAACGGCCCTTCGGCCCTGTAACGAGCGGCCACGGCATTGCCGATGGTCCCGATGGGGCCGCCAACGACGTCGGTCCCGGAAGAGGTGACGAGATGGTTCGTGACAAGAGGCACCGGGTCGCACCGGTGCTGCCTTCGTTCGTCCACGCGGGGGAAGCCGCGCTGGGCTTGTTTTCGTCCAGCTGGAAGCGCGATGCCGACGCCCTCGCCGTCGGTTCCCAGTTGAGCCGGGTGGAGGCGATGATCAAGGAACTGCAGGCCGACCACGACCGGTACCACGAGAGCGCCCGGTTCATCTTCGACAACTGCGATCCCGTCTACTTCGAGCTCCTGGAACGCCGGCGCCACCACGCCCGCCCGCTACCGCGCGACGTT
>JAKACE010000309.1 GCA_021821705.1 Actinomycetes bacterium
CTCGGCTGATTGTGGCGGCGCCACCCTCGGCGGCCGCCGACGAGGAGATCATGAACGCCGTGGCCGGAGCGTCGGCGGCCGTGGTGGACGATGGCCGGCTGGCGGCGCTTTTCGACGTCGCGGGTACGCCATCGGTGGTGGAGCTGGGCACCGACGGTCGTCACGTGCGGACAGTCGTCGGTGCGCGCGAGGTCGGAGCGCTGCTGGGGTGGCGAGAGAGCTCGCAACCGGCGCACTCAGGGGGCGGCACGGTCGTGCTGAGCCGACGCCGGGCCATCAGGCTCGGTTTCGGCTCCGTGGCGGCGCCCATGCTGGGCCTACGGCACATGTCCGGCCTACTGCCGGCGGCGCTCGGCGGCAGTACGTCCCGGGGCGGGGTCCAGTGCCCGTCATGTGGCAGCTGCTCGGTCTGCACGTACGACGCCTCTTCCCGCAAGTTGACATGCCGGCCCTGCCAACAGGCCTGCTCGGGCAAGAAGCTTTGCGCCTCGTACGCCAACCAGCTGGCCGGCTTCCGCTCCCTGTCGGCCTGGCTGACCGAGCGCGGCTTCCACCAGAGCAGCGACCCATTCACCTTGGGCATGCAGCAGGGCGGCAAACTGACGGCCCTGTCCAGCCTGACGCCGTTCCACGGTGCGTCTGCGGCCACTCCCAAGGCCCTGCTCGTGTACGACCTGACCAACAGCGGCGAGAGGGCCTGGGCCGCCCTCCTCGACGGGCGGGGCCGTTTCGTGGAGGTGGCAGGTGTCAGTTCGGGCCAAGTGGTCAGCTCAGCGGTGCCGCACCTGCCTGCAGCGAACGGCTCCCAGGCTGCGACGGGCGCCCCTCACGCGGTGACGGCTAGGGCAGCGAGCGATGTCGTGCCTGCCACCACGCCGGGTTACGACTGCGCCGATCTGTGCGGTTTCGCGCTCGGCGTCGGCATCGCCCTTGCCACGCTGCCAGCGAGCGTCCTGGCGGCTCCGGAATGGGTAGCGGCAGGCTTCGCGGCGTCGCTGTTCTCGAGCGGCCTCGGGCTGATGGGTGCAAGCGGAGCATCGACCGCCACCGGCGCACTGGCGCCGCTGGTGCTCTCCCCGCTCGAACTGGGTGGCACCCTGGTCAACGGCATCGTGGACGGCGCCACCTCCTTTGGCAGTGGGCTCGCCCAGTCCGCGCTCTGCAATGAGCTCTGTAAGCTCGAGACCAAGTACTGCTGCAACTACGGCTGCGGCTGCTTCAAGGACTACCACGCCTGCCTTTCGGCCTGCCCGCTCGACCTGAAGCACCCGATGGCTGCCTGCAACACCTATCGGCGGTTGGGGCCGGGCACCAACTGGGTGCAGGTGACGGGTATCCCGAGCAAATGCAAGGTCTGAGCAAGGCTGCCGGCCCCGGAGCAGGAGTGCCCGCAGGGAAGGACGCACAGTTGGTGCCCGGGACGACAGGTCGAGGGGGGGACGGCTGTGCCCGAACCCCCGGGGCGGTGGCGAGCCCAGCAGCCACGGCCGCAGTCGGCACCACCGCCGTCGAGAGCCTCGGTGTGCTCGTGCACCGACGGCAAGCCAGCACCGCCCGGCAGCGAACCGGAACGGCCAGCCAGGCCAGGCCGGCCGTCGCGGTGCTCGCCTGTGGAACAACTTGGCAGGCTAGCCCTTCGAAATACCAAGCAGGTGGGCGTCTCCGAACGCCGAAACGGTACCAGCGCCGGTGAGGAGCCAGTAGCCTTGGCCGTCAGGCGTGGCGGCTATGGCTGTCACCGCCGAATTGCTCACGGCGGCGGTCCCCGAGGCGGAGCCGTGGAAGGTGGCGTCCCCGAGCGTGACCACCCCCCCGTCGAGGCCGGCAGCCCAGGCGCCGTTGCCCGAGGCCGTGGACGCGATCCCGATGACGGCCCCGGACAGGGCCGTGCCCGGGCCGCCACCCTCGTGGACGTCACCGGGGAACATGTACGTGGCGGCGTCGAAGGCGCCCACGACCATGTACCCGCCGCCCGGGCGGGCCGCGATGGCGCTGTAGGGCGCCTGGCTTGCCGGGGGTTGGCCCTGGACATGGGCGTCCCCGAAGCCGTGGACCCTGCCGTTCGCGTCCAGGAGCCAGTACCCGTGACCGGTGGGTGTGGCGGCGATGCCTGTGACGGGCCCGCCCGGTGCCCCAGCGGGGAGCGATCCGTAGTCGGATGCGTCTCCGAAGTGGTACACGTGCCCGTCAGAGGCTGCCAACCAGTAGCCGTGGTTGTCGTAGGTACGGGCTATGCCCACGATCGTGGTGGCCTTGGCCGCAGGAGCGGGCAGGGAGCCGTACGGGTGGGCGTCGCCGTAGGCGCTCACGTGGCCGTCGGCCCGAACCACCCAGTAGCCGCCGGCGTCGCTGGTTGCCGCTATCGCCACACTGCGTCCCGGCGCCACGGACAGCGACGAGGACGTGACCCGGAAGGAGGCCACGGCGCGCACGTCACCCTTGCAGGCATGTGCCACGATCTCGTAACGCCCCGGCCCGACAGGGACGGCGCCTGAAGTGGAGCCGAGGTAGGCGGGGACAGCGAAGCTCGCCGTCCAGGTGCCATCGGGCGCCACAGGTGGGGTCATGGCCAGCACCTGCCCGGCCGAGGATGCCCCGGTCCGCTCCAGGCGGAAGCCGCGCCAGGCCGTGGGGGTGCTGCAGCCACCACCCGCCTTACCACTGACCTGGACCACGGTGCCCACGGCCCCGGTGCTCTTCGAGAGCGTCAGTTTCGGTGACGCCGTGGGGCCGCCGCAGGAGGCGAGGGCGAGCGAAAGGGCGCCGACTGTCGCAGCGAGTGCGATCCCCTTGGGGCGCCTGGCTGGTTGTGTCCGCGCCCTAGGCGCTCCATCACAAGTGTTCTTCCTGGTCACGTGGGTAAGCCTAAGCGGCCTGGGCTACTTGGCGCACCACGGCGACGCCATGCACGGGCTCAGGTGGCCCTTGTTGGCCAGGCTCATGCTGGTGCGCCACCCAGGCGGTCGAGGCCGGTCATGGCGCCGAGGCCGAGGCAAAGCTGTCTTCTGACCCCAACCAGTTGGGCGGGAACGATGGCACCGGGGAGCAGAAGAACGTTGGGGTCGGGCCCCGGCCCTGCTCACCCGTTCGGTGTTCCGCCGTTCGGCATCCGACATGCAATTTGGGCTGGAGGGTTTCTGTGCCACTTATTGGCACTGTGCGCCTGCAGCAGCAATTTTGCCTTTGACCCTCGTGAGCGGGCGAGGCGCTGCCTCAGCCGGTTCAGACCCGGCCAGGTGTGCCTGTGCGTGTGACTGGCCGGTCCGGGAGCCCGGGCATGACCGGGCCGGCGCGACCGATTACATCGGACCACCCGGTTAGCAGCGCCTAACAAAGCCCAAACCCTTCATGAGGCTAACGTCGCTACTTACCAACCTCACAGGTGGGCCGTGTGGCGCATCAGGGCCGGCTTTCAGGTCATGGGCAACGGTGTTGTGCATTGAGACTAAGATGCTCCCAGTACTTGAGTTATCGGTTGCCACGATGGTGTTGGAACAAAGGGGGACCCCATGAGACATTTTCGAGTCGGCTGCCTCGCCGCAGTGCTTCTCGTGGTCACGGCGACATCTGCCGTCGATCCTGCCTCGAGAGCGGGGGCGGCACAGGTGCTGCGGGCGCCATCGAACCGATCGGCAGCGCGGATCCCGAACTGCACTTGGCCGGTCAACCTGGCCACGGTCTCTTCCGATCTCCGGCTGCACGCTTCCAAGGCTCGACCGGTGGCAGGCAGCAAGACTCCCCCCGTTTCCTATGACTGCGACTACGACGCGTACGCCAACCACTCGCTGACGGGTTTTGCCCAGCTCCAGTACATCCTGCCCAGT
>JAKACE010000310.1 GCA_021821705.1 Actinomycetes bacterium
CGGTGGCGTCTCGGATGGCCTTGAACTTGCGGATGAGCACGTCGAGCACGATCCGGTCGATGCCGTTGTCGGCCCCGTAGATGGTGACGGCCCGCACGACATCGGTGTGCTGGCCGAAACGGTCCACCCGGCCCTCGCGCTGTTCGTGGCGGGTCGGGTTCCACGCCAGGTCGTAGTGGACCACGGCGTCGAAGCTGTCCTGGAGGTTCACCCCTTCGGACAGGCAGTCCGTGGCGACAAGAACCCGCTGGCCAGACGTGGCGGCAAGCTCGTCGATGCGGGCCTCCCGTAGCTCGGGCGGCAGTTCCCCGGTGACGGCGGCCACTTTGGCAGCGCTGACCTGCGGGCCGAGCTGCTTGGCCACGTACTCGGCTGTGGCTATGAACCGGCAGAAGACGATGGGGTTGTAGCCGTCTTTGAGGAGCGCCTTGACCTCGGCCACGAGCTTTTGCAGCTTGGTGTCGCTCTTTGCCCCCTCCAAGCGCTCGGCTTCCCTCGCCAGCTCCAGGAGCCGGCGACGCTCTGGGCCCTGGGCCACCGACAGGCCCGCCAGCTCGTCTTCGGGGTCAGCCCCCGGGTTGGCGTCGATGCCTTCCAGGGCATCGGTGCCGGCACTGTCCATTACCGACTCGCGGCCCAGGCGGTCGGCTTCAGCCACGCTGGTGGCGCCGGCAGACGGTGCCCGGTTCCGGAGCGTCTCTTTTGCGGCAGCCGGGGAGGAGGCCAGGGCCCGGAGCAGGGCCAGCGCCGACCACCAGCGGACGCGCTGGCGGACCGCCGCCTGGCCTCCAGCCTTCCCCTCGCCGCCTCCCACCTGGCCACGGGTATAGGCGAGCACCTTGTCGAACAGGGCCGCGTACTCGGAGGAGAGCCGGTAGGGCGCCTCCTTGGTCTGGCGGTCCGAGGGGAACTCGGTGTCCTCGTCGATGTAGTGGCGGATGTCGGCCCGCCGGCGCTGCACGAAGTGGCGGGCCAGGCGCTGGCGGCCCTTCACCTGTTCCAGGTCGAGCAGTGCCAGCTCGGGGTCGAGCAGGCCGAGGAGGTTGCGGAACCCCTGCTCCTTGCCCGAGTGCGGCGTGGCCGTCACCAAGATGAGGTGGCGACGGGCGTCCGCAGCAACCTGGCGGGCCAGGTCGTAACGCTGCGTGCGGGCCGCCGTCCCGCCCCCGCCGGCGCCATCGGCCACACAGGTATGGGCCTCGTCGATGATGACCAGCTCCGGACAGTGGTTCACGAACTCCTGGCGGCGCTGGGGCGACTTGATGAAGTCGGTGGAGACGACGGTGAAGGGGTGGCGCTCGAACATGGACTGGTCGAGCATCAGGCCGCGGCTCAGCCGGGCCGCCGTGGAGGGCAGCACCAGCTCGGTGTCGATGGCGAACTTGTTCGCCAGTTCTCGCTGCCATTGCTCGGCCAAGGCCGGGCTGCATAGCACGGTCATGCGCTGGACGTCGCCCTGGGCCAGCAGCTCGGCGGCGACCATGCCCGCCTCGATGGTCTTCCCGATCCCTACGTCATCGGAGATGAGGAGCCGTACCGTCTCCTGGCGGAGGGCCATGAGCAGGGGGACATACTGGTAGGCCCGGGGCTCGACGGCCAGCTTGCCCAGGGACCTAAACGGCCCGGCCGACGAGCGGAAGCCGATCTGCAAGGCCGTGCGCAGCAGCTGGCCCGACGCCGAGTCGCCCAGGTCGTCCAGGCTCGGGGGCGGGAAACTGGCCGGCCGCACCTCTTCGAGGGCAGGGAGCACGCCGGCGGTGTCGTCGTCGTTGCCACCTAATGGGCGCAGCACCAGGAGTTCGTCGTCGCTGCCGGGCAGCACGACCCAGTCCCGTCCTCGTGCCGTCACCAGGCTCCCGGGGCTGTACAAGCTCACGGTCTTACCTCGTCGCCCGGGGCGCCCTGGCCGAACACCGAGGGCCGCGACCGTGCCACGGCCGCCCAGGTGCCCCGGTCGTAGCCGAAACGCAGCACGTCCCAGCCCCGGTCCTCCAGGCGCTCGGCCGCCGCCAGGTCTTTTGCGGCCTGCCCGTCGTTGTCATGGACCGGGCCGTCGACGAAGACCGCCACCTTGGTCGAAGCCGTCCGGTAGACGAAGTCCGGCTTCGCACCGGCCTCGTCAACCAGCACCTGGGCGTCGTCGGGCAGGCGCAGGCCCTGGCTGTAGAGCCAGTCCACGAACTCTTTTTCCAGCCCGGAGTCGCAACGGGCCCTCAGAGCCTCGACGGTCTCGTCGCGGCTTTGGCCCCCGCCGCCCGAAGCCACTACGCAGGCCGAGAGCCTCATGAGGAAGTCCTTGACCTGGTGGCGGTCGATGGAAGCGTGCTCCAGCTGGTTGCGGTAGGAAAGGAGGCAGTCGTAGCACCCCCTCTCGCAGCGCTCGGGCGAGCCCTGGGCGTGCCCCAGGTCCTCTCCGCTTTCGGGGTCGAAGTGCAACAACCTGAGCGCCTCTTCGGCCACCCGGGCAAAGGCGTCCCGCTCGCTCACCAGGCGCCGCAGCACGCCGGCACCTCCCTCGGCCGACTCGACGAAGACCATGCGCCCCCGGCCTCGGTCGTCGGGCAGCGCTTCGCTGTCAAGCTCTGAGTCTTCGAGCTGGTACACCGCCTCGATGGCCCGCTCGATGGCGTAGCGCAGCGTGGTCGAAGCGACGTCGTCCAGGGGCTCTCCGGCCCGCCACACCAAGATGTTGCGGGTGTCGGAGACGTAGGGGACGACCTTTTGCTTCAACTTCTTGTCGTCGGCCGGCTCCAAGTCCTGGGCCTCGGGCACGGCGTCCGATGCCTGCTTCTCCGAGAGCCAGCGGCCCTCGACGGGGTCGATCCAGTACCCGCGGTCGTTGGCGTCCTTGCGCCGCCGCCGGCCGATGTTGGCGAGGCGCAGCTCGGCTGCGTCCCCATAGGTCAGCTCGGCAAGCTTGGGCCCGCCGTCGCCTTCGCTAGCGGCAGCGTCGATGCGCCCGGAGCGCTCGCCGTGGCTGGCGAAGCGGTAGGAGATCTCGATGTCGAACCCAGAGCGGCGCCGTTCTTCTTCGTCCGAAGAGATCCGCTCGCGCCGGCGGGTGTGCACCGTCTGCAAGCGCAGCAGGCCGTACTCCTTCTTCTCGGGGAGCCTGGCCCCGCAGTGCTCGCAGACGTCTATGCCGACCGAGGACGGGTGGTGGTAGCCGCAGTCGGCGCAGCGGCGCACCTCTTCGGTGTCGAGCCCGCTCCCACCGGCGCTTGAGCGGGGTAGCTGCACCCGCACGACCTCGTAGCGGGAGCCCTCGTGGTAGATGAGCGAGCCGGGGCCGTACTCGTGCACGGCGATGAAGCGGGGCCGCTGGATGTAGGCGCCCTCCGCGCCCCTCCCCGCCCTCGGGCCGCCGGTGCCCGGCACGTAAGCCGCCAGAGGCAGGCGGGGGAACGAGTAACCGGGGAGGAAGCCCTCCGAGGCCAGGTACCGGTAGGGGTTGAAATCGCTACGGAAGCTCTCGAAGCCCTCCTCCTCGTTTGTGAGCAGGCGAAGGCGGTCCCTGGCCTCGCCCCGCCGGCGGTTGGCGGCGTCCTGGGCCTTGCTGGTGGTGCCGGGGGCCACCGCCAGCTTGCCCTGCTCCTCGTACTCCGCCTTGGTCACCCGGTACAGGTCGCGCCAGCGGTCGAGCGCCCGGTCCAAGTTGCCCGGGGCCCTGCTCACGGTGTCGGCCACCCAGCCCTCGTACCACCAGCCGACCGGGGCGTCGGCCTCGGTCCAGGCCTGGCGCAGCTCGGCCAACAACCGCTGGGCGCGTTTGGTGGCCCGCCCCCGGGCGCCGGAGTCGTTGAGCGCCAGGCTGACG
>JAKACE010000311.1 GCA_021821705.1 Actinomycetes bacterium
ACTACCCCAAGGAGGTCTCGCCGCTGGCCCGGGACCACCGGTCCTCACCCGGGATGGTCGAGCGCTTCGAAGTCGTGGTGGCCGGACGTGAGCTGTGCAACGCCTTCTCCGAGCTGACCGACCCCGATGCCCAGCTCGCCAACTTCGAAGCCCAGGCCAGGGCCCGTGCTGAGGGTGACGAGGAGGCCATGCCGGTGGACACCGACTACGTGCGGGCGCTGGAGTACGGCCTTCCACCCACGGGCGGTATGGGGATGGGCGTCGACCGCCTCGTGATGCTGCTCACCGGGTCGGAGGCGATCAGGGACGTCATCGCCTTCCCGACCCTGCGCCCGGAGGTGGGCGAGGACTGAGGCGGAGCTCCACCCGGCGGGCACGCCATTACCGCCGCTCAGGGCAAGGGCGGGAGCCGGTCCCTGTACCGCTGCGCTGAGACGGCCCGGGCCTGTGGCCCGGGCCGTTCCTGTCTGCGCTGATGCGCCACCGCGGCCGACCAGGGCCGCCCGTCAGGGCATCACGTCGCGCTGCTCGATCACCCTCTCGCGGCCGCCGGGGGTGTAGTTGACGCTCTCACGCGTGATGGCCCGGCGGTTCGACCCGGCTATGAACATGGCGATCCCGATGACGACGGAGATGATGCCGACGATGAGCAGGATCACTCCGACGGTGTTGATGTTGAACCCTGTGGTGGTGACGCTCACGGCGTACTTGAGGATGGCGCCTATGACTACGAGCACGATGCCCAGGCCGATGAGCCCGCTGCCTGCTCCCCTGTTCATGATTCCCTTTCCTCGCTTCCTGGGCGCTGTCGGTTTCAGGCGCCCGGCAATTTCGATTGCAGCCACTGGCTTGGCAGGACATGTACCCAGGGGGCGGGGTTCTCTACCGGGCGGGCTTAGGGGCCCCTCCCGAGTTTGGGCGCACCCCGGGGCAGCCGTGGTGAGCGACGGGGCGCACGTGAGCTCGGGCGAAAGTGCCGGGCCCAGCTCTGCCGGCGTGGCTCCTAACGGCGATGGCGGGTGTGGGCCCCGGTTTCAGCCGGCGCGCACGTCCAGGTCGTCGAAGAGCTTCTGGGCCAGGCCGGCAAGGGTGGAGCGGGCCGCCTCGGCGCCGGCGGCGTTGCCGTTGAGCGAGGTGCCGGCCTCGGGGATGGACGCGAGGGTGGTGGCGGCCTCGTCGGCCCAGCGGCGGCCCTCTGTCACCGAGCTTTGGAGGGCACCGGTGGCGAGGATCATGTCCCGCACCTTCTCCAGCTCCGGGCCGGCCAGCTCCTGGCCGAGCAGGGCGCCGATCTCGGGGCCTGAACCGGGGTCGGCCAGGGCGCGGATGACAGGCAGGGTGTAGGTGCCTTCGAGGATGTCGTGGCCGGCGGGCTTGCCCAGCTCGGCTTCGGTACGGACCAGGTCGTTCACGTCGTCCCAGATCTGGAACGCCATGCCGAAAGCCTGGCCGAAGCGGGTGAGCGCGTCCACGGTCTCCGCCGGGGCCCCGGCGACGAGGCCACCGATGCGCGTCGAAGCCGAGAGCAACGAGGCTGTCTTGGCGGAGATGGCCCTGAAGTAGGCCGCCTCCGTGCGCTGGGTCGAGTAGGAGTGGCGCAACTGGACCAGCTCGCCCTCGCAGAGACGGCTGATGGTCGTGGCCAGGACCCGTACCACCTCGGTCCCCAGTCCGGCCGCTATCTCCGATGCCTTGGCGAGCAGGAAGTCGCCGGCCAGGATCGCGACCAGATTGCCCCAGCGGGCGTTGGCGCTCTGGACGCCGCGCCGGGAGCTGGCATCGTCTATCACGTCGTCGTGGTACAGCGAACCCATGTGCACCAGCTCGACCGCCACCGCTCCCTGGACGACGCCGGGGCCGACCGGTGCTCCCGTGGAGAGCGCCGCCGCCAGTAGCAGCGCCGGCCGCAGCCGCTTGCCTCCGGCAGCCATGAGGTGGGACGCCACTTCGGAGAGCACGGGCTCCGGCGCGGCCACCGCCTGGCGCAGCTCCTCCTCAACCCGGGCCAGGCCATCGTCGAGACCGGGAAGGTTGAGCAACTCCCAGACGTTCATTACCAGACGATATGCCAACGTCAGGGGCAAGTACGAACCGACCAGGCCCGACGGCCACGCAGGCCGGCGCCAACCCTGATGACGGAGGCTACAGGTACACTGGACAAGGCAAGAGCCCGACGAAAAGGGTATGGATGACTTGCATGGGGAGCCGTGGCCCCGCCGGTACGCCGGTGGGTCGACGGTTCCGGGTGCGGAGCACCGGATCTGCTGAGGAGGCTGCGAGCGTTGTTTGAGCGCTTTACCGACCGAGCCCGACGAGTGCTTGTGCTGGCCCAAGAAGAGGCCCGCATGCTGAACCACAACTTCATCGGCACTGAGCACATCCTGCTCGGCCTGATCCACGAGGGCGAGGGTGTAGCGGCCAAGGCGTTGGAGTCCCTCGGCATCAGCCTCGAGGCAGTCAGGGAGAAGGTTGAGGAGACGATCGGGCCCGCCGGCACGGCCAGCACCGGCTCGCCGCCGTTCACCCCCCGTGCCAAGAAGGTCCTCGAGTTGTCGCTGCGGGAGGCACTGCAGCTGGGCCACAACTACATAGGCACCGAGCACATGCTGCTCGGCCTGGTCCGAGAGGGCGAGGGCGTCGCAGCCCAGGTCCTGGTGAGCCTCGGGGCGGACCTGTCGCGAGTGCGCCAGCAGGTGATACAGCTGCTCTCGGGTTACCAGGCGACAGGGCCGGAGAAGGCGTCGGCAGGGACTGCTCCCAGCCAGCAGGACGCCCCGGCCGGCAGCCCGGTGCTCGACCAGTTCGGGCGCAACCTCACCCAGCTGGCCCGCGAGCGCAAGTTGGACCCCGTAATAGGCCGTGAGCGCGAGATCGAGCGGGTCATGCAGGTGCTCTCACGCCGCACCAAGAACAACCCGGTACTGATCGGCGAGCCCGGTGTGGGCAAGACGGCCATAGTCGAGGGCCTGTCCCAGCGCATCGTGGCCGGTGAAGTGCCCGAGACCCTACGGGGCAAGCAGCTCTACACCCTCGACCTGGGTGCTCTCGTGGCAGGCTCGCGCTACCGGGGCGACTTCGAGGAGCGCCTCAAGAAGGTGCTCAAGGAGATCCGAACCCGCGGCGACATCGTGTTGTTCATCGACGAGCTGCACACTCTCGTCGGGGCGGGGGCAGCCGAGGGCGCCATCGACGCCGCCTCCATCCTCAAGCCCATGCTTGCGCGCGGCGAGCTGCAGACCATCGGCGCCACGACCCTTGACGAGTACCGCAAGCACCTCGAGAAGGACGCCGCCCTGGAGCGCCGGTTCCAGCCGATCAAGGTGGAGGAGCCGTCTCTGGCCCACACCATCGAGATCCTGAAGGGCTTGCGCGACCGCTACGAGGCCCACCACGGGGTGACGATCACCGACCAGGCCGTCGTCAGCGCCGCCAACCTCGCCGACCGTTACATCGCCGACCGTTACCTGCCAGACAAGGCGATCGACCTTATCGACGAGGCGGGCAGCCGGCTGCGGATTCGGCGCATGTCCACACCGCCGGACTACAAGGCCATCGAGGAAGAGATAGCCAAGGCTCGCAAGGACAAGGAGCTGGCGATCGAGAAGCAGAGCTTCGAGCAGGCCAAGAAGCTGCGCGAGAAGGAGGAGGAGCTCCTCCAGCGCAAGGCGGCCAAGGAGCAGGAGTGGCGGGCCGAGGGCGTCGACCTGTTCGACGTGGTCGACGAGGAGGTCATCGCCGAGGTCCTGGCCAACTGGACCGGCATCCCGGTGTACAAGCTCACCGAGGAGGAGACGGCCAAGCTG
>JAKACE010000312.1 GCA_021821705.1 Actinomycetes bacterium
TGGCCGCCCGCTGCCCCACGCCGTGCTGATGATGGTGCCGGAGGCCTGGGAGAACAAGGCCGACCTGTCACCCGAGCGACGGGCCTTCTACCAGTACCACGCCTGCCTCATGGAGCCCTGGGACGGCCCGGCGGCGGTCGCCTTCACCGACGGGACGCTCATCGGCGCTCAGCTCGACCGCAACGGCTTCCGGCCCCTGCGCTACTGGGTCACCGACGACGACACTGTGATCATGGCCTCCGAGGTCGGGGTGCTCGACGTGGCACCGGGCAAGGTCGTGCTGAAGGGCCGGATCCAGCCTGGGCGCATGTTCTTGGTGGACACCGCCGCCGGTCGCATCGTCGACGACGACGAGATCAAGGACGCCTTGGCCGCCGAGCACCCCTACGGCCAGTGGCTGGAGGAGCACCGGGTCACGCTCGAGGAGCTTCCCCTGCGCCGGGCCCTGACACCACAGTACTCACGCCTTGTCAGCTTCCAGCGCCAGTTCGGCTACACCGAAGAGGAGGTCCGCCTCGTCCTCGAGCCCATGGCCCGAGCCGGTGCGGAGCCGATCGGCTCCATGGGCGACGACACACCGCTCGCCGTGCTCTCTCGACGCCCGCGCCTGCTCTACGACTACTTCCGCCAGCTCTTCGCCCAGGTGACCAACCCGCCTCTGGACGCCATCCGCGAGGAGCTCGTAACGTCGCTGGCCGCCTCCATCGGGCCGGAGGCCAACCTCCTGGCGCCGGGCCCCCACTCGTGCCACCAGATCGGCCTGCCCAAGCCCATAATCAGCAACGACGAACTGGCGACCCTGCTCTATGTCGACGAGGACGGCCTGGTGCCTGGGTGGAAGACCTTCGCCATAGACGGGCTTTTCGATGCCCGGGGCCAGGGCAAGCCGGGTGAGCGCCTGGGCCTGGCCCTGGAGCGCATATGCGCCGAGGTCGAGCAGGCGGTGCAGGACGGGGCGAGCGTGGTAGTCCTCTCCGATCGTCACGCCAATGCCGACGCCGTACCCATCCCCTCGCTACTGCTGGTGTCGGCCGTGCACCACTTCCTGGTGGACAAGAAGCTGCGTACCCGCGTCGGTCTGGTGGTCGAGACCGGCGAGGCCCGCACGGTGCACCACATGGCCTGCCTGATCGGTTACGGCGCGGCGGCTGTCAATCCCTACCTTGCTTTCGACACCATCTCGGACCAGGTGCGCCGCGGAGCCATAAAGGACCTCTCGGCGCGCAGGGCCCTGCAGAACTACACCAAGGCGGCAGCCAAGGGCGTCCTCAAAACGATGTCCAAGATGGGCATCTCGACTGTCGCGTCGTACACCGGTGCCCAGGTCTTCGAGGCGGTGGGCCTTTCGAGCGAGGTGGTCGACCGCTATTTCCAGGGCACCGTCACCCAGGTGGAGGGGATCGGCCTGGAGGGTATCGCAGGGGAGGCTTTGGCCAGGCACAAGGCAGGGTGGCCCGACCGGCCGAGCGAATTGGCGCATCGCGACCTCGAGCCGGGAGGCGACTGGCAGTGGCGCCGCGAGGGCGAGTACCACCTCTTCAACCCGGACACCGTGCACAAGCTCCAGCACGCCACCCGGTCCAAGAGCTACAAGATCTTCAAGCAGTACACGAGCGCCGTGGACGACCGGTCGAGCCACCTGGCGACGCTGCGCGCCATGATGCGCTTACGGCCGGCGTCCGAGACCGGGCGCAAGCCCCTACCCCTCGACCAGGTCGAGCCGGTATCGCAGATAGTCAAGCGGTTCGCCACCGGTGCCATGTCCTACGGCGCCATCTCCAAAGAGGCCCACGAGACGCTGGCTGTCGCCATGAACCGTCTCGGGGCTCGCAGCAACAGTGGTGAGGGTGGCGAGGAGCCCGAACGCAACGTGCCCGACGCCAACGGCGACAGCCGCCGCAGCGCCGTCCGCCAGGTTGCCGCCGGCCGGTTCGGTGTCACCAGCGACTACCTCGTCAATGCCAGCGAGATCCAGATCAAGATGGCCCAGGGGGCCAAGCCGGGCGAGGGCGGCCAGTTGCCGGGCAAGAAGGTCTACCCCTGGATCGCGAAGACGAGGCACTCCACGCCAGGTGTCGGGCTGATCTCGCCGCCCCCGCACCACGACATCTACTCGATCGAGGACCTGGCACAGCTGATCTACGACCTGAAGAACGCCAACCCCCAGGCTCGCGTCAGCGTGAAGCTGGTGGCCGAGACAGGTGTGGGCACGGTGGCCGCAGGCGTGGCCAAGGCGCACGCGGACGTCATCCTCGTCTCCGGGCACGACGGTGGTACCGGTGCGTCACCCATGAGCTCAACCAAGCACGCCGGCGGCCCCTGGGAGCTCGGTCTGGCCGAGGCCCAGCAGACCCTTATGCGCAACGGCCTGCGTGACCGCGTCGTGTTGCAGGTGGACGGGTCGATGAAGACGGGGCGCGACGTCGTGGTGGCGGCCCTCCTCGGGGCCGAGGAGTACGGGTTTTCGACCGCCCCGCTGGTGGTCGAGGGCTGCATCATGATGAGGGTGTGCCACCTCGACACCTGCCCGGTGGGGGTGGCGACCCAGAACCCCGAGCTGCGCAAGCGTTTCACGGGTACGCCCGACATCGTGGTCAACTTTTTCGAGTTCATAGCCGAAGAAGTGCGTGAGCTGCTCGCCGACCTCGGCTTCCGCAGCCTGGACGAGGCCATCGGCCACGCCGAAGTACTGGAGGCGGCGCCGCCCGCCGGTCACCCCAAGGCGGCCGCGCTCGACCTGTCGGGGGTCCTCATGCCCCCGCCCGAAGGTGCGACGCTCACGTGCACCAGGGGCCAGGACCACGAGCTCGACCGGGCGCTCGACACCAAACTGGTGCAAGCCTGCCGGGAGGCCATCGAGCACGGAACGCCCGTGCGCTCCTCGTGGGCCGTCGCCAACAGCAACCGGGCCGTCGGCACGATGCTCGGGTCCAACGTGACCCGTCGCCACGGCGCCCCGGGGTTGCCCGACGGCACCATCCAGCTCGACTTCCACGGCAGCGCGGGCCAGAGCTTCGGTGCGTTCCTGCCTCCCGGTGTGACGTTGCGTCTGCATGGGGATGCCAACGACTACATGGGCAAGGGGCTCTCGGGCGGGCGGATCGTGCTTCTTCCACCCGCCGACGCCCCGCCAGGCTACGTCGCCGAAGCCAACATCATCGCCGGGAACACCATCGGCTACGGGGCCACCAGCGGTGAGCTGTTTATCCGGGGCGTGGTGGGGGAGCGCTTCTGCGTGCGCAACTCGGGTGCCCTGGCGGTGGTCGAGGGTGTCGGTGACCACGGTTGCGAGTACATGACCGGGGGGCGCGTAGTCGTGCTCGGCCCCACCGGCCGCAACTTCGCAGCCGGTATGTCGGGGGGCCTCGCCTTCGTGCACGACCCCCACGGACGCTTTGCCTGCCGGCTCAACACCGAGATGGTCGAGCTGGAGGCGCTGTCGGACGACGACACCCAGTGGCTGCGCGAGGTGCTGGGCCGCCACTTGGAGGAGACGGGTTCGCCCGTGGCGAAGCGGCTGCTCGAAGGTTTCGACACCCATTCGGCGCACTTCTCGAAGGTGGTGCCGACCGAGTACAGGAGGGCCATGGAGGCGGCTCGGGCGGCCGAGGCCGCCGCCGGAGCGCCCGAGACGATGATGGCAGGAGCGCATGGCTGACCCCGAAGGTTTCCTGAAGTACCGGCGCCAGGACGCCGAGCACCGTCCCGTCCACCTCAGGGTGCGGGACTGGAGCGAGATGTACGAGCCCGTGGACCTCGGGGTGCTGCGGGTACAGGCGTCGCGCTGCATGGACTGCGGCG
>JAKACE010000313.1 GCA_021821705.1 Actinomycetes bacterium
ATGCGCTGTCGAGCTCGACCCGCGCCGCCAGCGTGTCGTCGGCTACCTGAACGACGACGTGAGCCAAAGGCGCCTCAGCCTCTTCACGCTCCAGCTCCTCTTCGCGGACCGCCCCGAGGTGGCACTGGCCGCCGGGCCGGGTAGTGGCCTGCGGCGTGCAGCCCTTCTTGGTCCCCCTGACGCCGGCCCCATTGCCTCGACCCCCATCACCCCCTCGGCGACGGTCGTGTGGCACCTGAGCGGTGACAGCTCTCCGGACCCAGAGCTACCACCGGGGTGGCGCTACCTCGGGAGCGGTGCTGCGCCGGCCAACATCGAGCCGGCCCAGGGCACCAGGTTGGTCCTGGTGCCGGGGACGGACCGGGCACGCCGGCGCGAGCAGGCAGCGGCCGCCCTGGGCCCTTTCCTCGAGTCTGGGTTACCAGGGTCCCCGAGTGCCTGGGATGCCCTGGTACGCCAGGCAACGCTCCTGCAATGCGGCGTCCTCGTCGACCTCGAGGCCCCCCTACCCCCCGACGCGCGCCAACGCGTCGAGGAGGCGGCCCACATCCGCTGGGCGCTCGGTTCCAGCGAAGAGCTGCCACTGGACAGCCTGCCGGCCGTGGCGTGGGCCGAGCGCCCTGCCGCTCCTGCCCGTGCGACACGCCTGGAATGGGAGGCGGTGACGGCCGGGCAAGCGGTTCGTAACGGTGCCGACAAGCACGGCGCCGGGGCGGCGGGCAGGACGGGCAGCCCTGCGGAGGCGGTCCCTACGTGGTACGACCAGTCCCTGACGGCCGAGCAACTGGAGCAGGTGGCCGCCGCCGTCCCCGGGGTAGGAGGCGTCGGTGCGGCCATAAGGCGGTTGGCCGCCGGCCACATCAGCGCCCTGGCGCCCCGGATCCGGCCCTCCCGGGGCTGGGACGACCTCGTGCTCGACGACGACCGCATGCAACGGCTCCGGGAGGTGGTGGCCCGCGCCCGCCACAGGCACACCGTCTTCTCCGAGTGGGGCTTCGACCCCTCGCCTTCGACCGGCGTGGTGGCCATGTTCTCGGGCCCTTCGGGCACCGGCAAGACCCTTGCCGCCGAGATCATCGCAGGCGAGCTCTCACTCGACCTCTACAAGGTCGACCTGTCCGCTCTGGTCTCGAAATGGGTGGGAGAGACGGAGAAGAACCTGGCAGCGGTCTTCGCTGCCGCCGAGGCCAGCAACGTCACCCTCTTCTTCGACGAGGCGGACGCCATCTTCGGCAAGCGTTCGGATGTCTCGGACGCCCACGACCGTTATGCCAACATCGAGGTCGCCTACCTGCTGCAACGCCTCGAGCGCTACGAGGGCCTCGTCATCATGGCCACCAACCTGGCCACCAACATCGACCCTGCGTTCTTGCGCCGCGTGCACGTAAGCGTGGATTTCCCGATGCCAGAGGAACCCGAGCGCCAACGCATCTGGGAACGCAGCCTGCCGCCGAGCGCTCCCCTGGAGGACATCGACCTGGCACTGCTGGCCAAGTTGTTCAAGCTCTCGGGCGGCGCCATCCGCAATGCCGCCCTCACCGCAGGCTTCATCGCCGCCGACGCCGGCACCGCCATAAACATGCACTGCGTTGTCGACGCCGTCCAGCGCGAGATGCGCAAGATGGGGCGCCTGCTGACGCCGGCCGACTTCGGGCCGTACGCCGACCTCGTCAAAGCAGGCGCCGTGACCAGGCACGGAGCGCCTTGAGCCGCGTCGCGCCACAAGCTCTGCTGCTCGAACCCGCACGCCAGGCCACACCTGCGCCGGCCCCAGCGGGCCGGCCGGCGTGCAGTCAGCCCAGCAGCGTCAGATGTCCTCGTGGCGCACCGTGGCTGCACCCTGCTGGATCGTGTGGGTGAGCTCGTGCGCCAGTAAATCCTGACCAGCGGGGCTGGAGATATCAGGGGCCGAACGCCCGAGGAAGATGTCGGCGCCGACCGTGAAGGCGACCGCCCCGACCTGCTGGTTGAGTGATCGAGCGTGCTCACCGGCGTGGACCTTGACGCCTCCGAAGTCGGCGCCGAAGGCACCCTCCATGGACCGGCGCACGCCGCCGGGCAACGGGCTGCCACCCGAGCGGGCCGCACCGATGGCCTTTTCGGTGTCGCTGTCCAGGTCACCGCCCGCCGCGCCGATGACCTCGGACCTGCGCTGCACCCGGCTGGTACCGGCCGGAGCCTGGTCGTCGTCCTCGCTCACCACGCCGGGCGCCGCGCCGTCAGGCGACGATGCCTGCACCGCTCCGGCGCGCAGGCGGGCCACCACCTGGGCAGCCACGTCGTCGGCTTCCTGCTCGTAGCGGTCCCCGGCTGCGCTGACCGTCAACTTGGGTTGCCCGGCAGCCAGCAGGGCGGCGGTGGCGCGGTTACCCGCCTGTTCCTGGAGCTGGCGCACTTCGTCAGCGCCCATGGCGGCAGGGCGACCGGCCTGGCCGCCGGCCGGCGCCTTGGACGGCGCAAGCGGCGCCTTCGTAGCTGACGGCCGCCCAAGCGACTGCTCGAGACCGGGGTGCTGGTGTTGATGGCGCGCTGGCATCGTAAAAAGAGTACGACCGAACCGGTGCGCCTGCAACGTTACTGTCATACCCCGCGCCAGATCGCAAGCCGCGGCGCTGGCGGACCACGCCTGTTAGGGCCCGAGGTCGGTGCTCGGCCGCCCCGCGACGCCTTCAGTGCCCGGTGCCGCCGGCGCCCGCCCCACCGTGGCGCTCGGCGTACAGATCCTGGATTTCGCCGATGCTGCGGCGCAGGTCGCGACCGTGCACCCAGGATTCGCCGGCCTGCTCCATGGAGCCCAAGAGGTCCCGGTCTGTGCGCAGGCGCCGGATCTGGCTGACGAGATCCGGGACGTCACGCGCTTCGAGCGCCAGGCGCCTGCACACCATCTCGGCGGTCGAGGCCGTCCCGTGGCCTGCGAGCGGGGCGAACGCCACTACCGGCCGCGGCGTGCGCAGAGCCTCGAGGACGGTGACACCGGCACCGTTTGTCACCACCACGTTGGAAGCGGCCATCAACTCGGGCATGGCCGCGGTGTAGCCGAACACCGTTAGGCGACCCGGTACGGCGTCTGCCAGGGCCCGCATCTCGGCCTCGAGCCCGGCGTTCTTGCCGCAGACGGCGACGACGTGCACCGGGGGTTCCATCCTGACAAGAGTCTCCACTCCAGGACGGATGTCACCGAGGCCCCAGGCACCTCCGGTCATGAGGACGACGAAGTCGTCCTCCGGCAGGCCGAGCTCCTTGCGCGCCACCTCTCGGGTGAAGTCGCCGAAGCCCTTGCGCACCGGCGGGGCGCCGACCCTCATCGAACGCTCGAACCCCGGCAGCAGGGCGTGCTCGGAAGCGGTGTCGTACATCACGAAGTGCAGGTCGATGCCGTCGTAGGCCCACAGCGGGTGGACATGGAAGGCCGGTATGTAGGTCACGGACACCGTCGAGTAACCCGAGGTGCGCCTCATCCAGTCGAGGGCGGCCGAGCCGAACGGGTAAGTGGAGATGACGAGGTCGGGGTCCCGGCCCTTAAGCACCTTGGCCAGGCGTGGCCCGAAGAAGTCCCCGACCCAACGCCGCGATGCCCGGGCGAACCGATCTGAGCGCGACAACCAGGCGTAGAAGATCGAGTAGGTCCAGGGCAGCGCCGACAGCTGGAAGCCGTAGGCCCAGCGGGCGGCGCGGGCGAAACGCACACCGCGCAGCTCCATGGTGTCGAGACGCTCGACCTTGCACTGAGGCCAGCACTCCTCGATAGCCTCGGTCAAGGCGGTCGCCGCCGCATTGTGGCCCTCACCCATCT
>JAKACE010000314.1 GCA_021821705.1 Actinomycetes bacterium
GCCGGGCAGCGACCCCTATTGCCTGCTCCTGGCAGGGTCCGCCCTGGGTGTGATGCGCTCGGCGATCGCCGTGTGGGCGTCCAACCCCCAGGGCCCGGGCCTGGCCGAGACGGTCGAGGCCGCTTTTGGCGCGGTCGCGGCTGGCTTCCCCGATGATTGGCGGCCGGCAGAGCCGTCAGACGGCGCGCAAAGGACTGGTTCAGGCCAATGACGGAGAAGACGACCCACGGCGTCAGCCAGCCGGCGGGCCCGCGTGCCATGAGCCACCAGCGCGTGTTGCTCATCATCGGCGCTCTGATGCTCGGCATGCTGCTCGCCGCCCTGGACCAGACGATCGTCTCGACGGCCCTGCCGACCATCGTCGGGGACCTGAAGGGCGGTTCTCACATCGCCTGGGTGGTGACCGCCTATCTGCTGGCGTCCACCGTGTCGACGCCGCTGTGGGGCAAGCTCGGAGACCAGTACGGCAGGAAGATCTTCTTCCAAGCGGCCATCGTCATCTTCCTGGCTGGTTCCGTACTGTCGGGCCTGAGCCAGTCGATGGTCGAGCTGATAGCGGCGCGGGCCATCCAGGGCCTGGGTGGAGGCGGATTGATGGTGGGTGCCCAGGCGATCGTGGGCGATATCGTCTCGCCGCGGGAACGGGGTCGCTACGTGGGGCTGTTCGGGGCCGTTTTCGGTGTCGCCAGCGTCGTGGGCCCCCTGCTCGGCGGGGTCATCGTCGACAGCTTCTCTTGGCGTTGGATCTTCTACATCAACCTGCCCATCGGAGCTGTAGCGCTGCTCGTCGTTGCCAGCCGCGTGCCCGGTCACCTGGCGAGGGCCCACCACAGCATCGACTACGTCGGAGCGGGGGTGCTCACTCTGGCGGCCAGCGCGCTGGTCCTGCTCACCAGCCTGGGAGGCACCACCTACGCCTGGTCGTCGACCCCGATCATCGGCCTGGGGGTCGCCGGGGCCGTTCTCGTCGGCGTTTTCGTACTGGTCGAGCGGTGGGCGGCCGAGCCGGTCCTGCCGCTGCACCTGTTCAGGGAGCGCACGTTCTCGGTCAGCAGCGTCGTCGGCTTCATCATCGGCCTGGCCATGTTCGGTGCGCTCACCTATCTTCCGGCCTTCTTCCAGGTGGTCCGGGGGGTGTCGCCTACCGACTCCGGCGTGCAGCTGCTGCCTCTCATGGCCGGCCTGCTCTTCGTCTCCATCGCTTCGGGGCAGGTGATATCCAAGACCGGCCGGTACCGCGCCTTCCCGATTGCCGGGGCCGCAGTCACGACGTTGGGGCTCTACCTGCTGTCGCTCATGGGCCCTGGCACCCCGGCTCTGCTCGGCGTGCTCTACATGCTCGTGCTCGGGATGGGCATCGGCGGTGTCATGCAGGTCCTCGTCATCATCGTCCAGAACGCCGTGCCGCAACACGAACTGGGCGTAGCCACGTCGGGGGCGACCTTCTTCCGCTCGATCGGCGGGTCGTTCGGAACGGCCGTGTTCGGCGCCATCTTCTCGAACGTGCTGGGTGGCAACCTGGCCAAGCACCTGCGCGGCCACCCCCTGCCAGCGGGGTTCAGCAGTGCCAACGTCACTCCTGCCACCCTGGCCAAGCTGTCCTCGGCCGCGCACCACGGCTTCGTAGCCGGCTATGCCGAGTCCATCCAGACGGTCTTTCTCATCTCCGTGCCCATCGGCGCCCTGGCGTTCCTCGCCACCTGGCTGATCCCGCACGTCGAGCTGAAGCGTTGGACCGGCAGGGCGCCCGGGGCCAAGGGGCCGGGCCAGGTGGAGCCGGAGGCAGCCGTGCCGGCGGGGATCGGGCACTGACTGGGGGGCCGACGCTCTTGCGGTGACAAAGGCAAAGGCAGGGGAGCCGGCGGCGGCGGCGCTAGCCTGAGCCTCATCAGGCACCCAGGCCATAGATATCGAGCAAGCGGAGCCAAGGCCGGTGTAGCGATGGTCGGAGCCCTCCTGGCGGCCGGTTGCGGAGGAGGAGGCGCGGCCGCGCCCCCAAGCACCACCACGACGACGCGCCCGGCCGGCCCGACAACGTCGACGACCGTCGCCACCACCACCACGACCACTTCGATGAACCAGGCGTCGGGACAACGGACGGTGTTGTCGCCGATCGGCTTGAACGTGCGTTCAGGTCCGTCGACGACGGCGCACCCCGTCGCCATCGCTGCCCAGGGCACTGTCCTTGCGGTCCTGGGCCACACGTCGTCCGGCGGGGGCTGGTACAAGGTGCGGGGGACGACGGTGACCGGGTGGATCAGCGGCAGTCCGGCGCTCAGTGCCCCCGGGCGGTTCGCCGCATACGCGTCCAACGCCTTCGACGTGCTCTACCCGGCGGGTTGGTCCGAAGCCGGCACGCCTGGCAGGGGCGTGACCTTCCAGGCACCTTCGACGCCGGA
Source organism: Actinomycetes bacterium (assembly GCA_021821705.1). Lineage (GTDB taxonomy): Bacteria > Actinomycetota > Acidimicrobiia > Acidimicrobiales > Palsa-688 > JAJZMF01. Next base: position 2,400 of record JAKACE010000314.1, read on the forward strand.
CAAGGTCCTTATCAAGTCCGCCGCTACCACGGCGGGGCTCCATTTCACCGCCCAGGGGGCGGGGGTGGCACTGAGTGGTTCTCGACCCGTGCTGGCATGCGGGGTCACGACCGAAATGGCCACGTACACCACAACTGGACCGCTAAAGCTGCTGGCCGAGATGTCCCTGCCGGTGCGGGCTCACCTCGTGTTGGGAGTCGAGGCCAAGCTGAGCTCGTCGGCACAAATGCCTTTACTGCTCCAGTTCGTCCACTCCCTTTCGTTCCCGGCTCAGGCATGTGTCGGTGGCCCCTCGCCCACATCGACCGGCTCGGGCTCTGCAACGGGCGCAAAGCGCCGCCCCTCGACGAGCGTCGCCGTCAAAACCGCCAAGCCTGTGCAGGGACCGACTTCCACCACCACTACCACCCGGTAGGACCGTGCCCGGGTGGCTCACGCTGCCGGTGGCGCCATGCGGCGAGAGGTTCGCCGTCTCGGGCACGAGCCGGACAGTCGTGCCTGGGGAGAGGACAGGAGATGGTTCTTGCGGACCGGGACGCCGGCGCCGCGCCGGCGCTGTGCAGGGGCCGCTGCGTAGGCCAGGCGGCCCCCGGTAATAGGCCCAGGTTTGCCGAAGCGCAATGCCTCGTCCTCCCACAGCGCGCGACTAAGCTCCTGCCAACCTCAAGGGGGTAAACCATGGCAATGCCACGATCGACGGCCAAGGGCTTCTTGGCGTCGCTCCTCGACTTCAGCTTTTCGTCCCTCATAACCACCCGCATCATCAAGGTGGTCTACGTCATCCTCACGATCGTCATCAGCCTGATTGCGGTCGTGTACTTCATAGTCGGCCTCGCAGGCCTGGCTTCGGGTAACGTCGGCTTCGGCTTGGCCGGCATCATCGCGGCACCGATCGGGTGGCTGATCTATATGATCGGCACGCGCATATCGCTCGAGCTGGTAATAATCCTGTTCAAGATCGGCGACGACGTCAGGCGTATCGCCGACGGGAATTCGCCCCTGTCCGGGGCCACAGGGCAGTCGTTCGCACCCGGCGCTGCCGGCTACGGGCCACCTACCGCCACCGGCTACCCGCCTGCCGCTCCTGGCGGCTACCCGCCCCCTGCTCCAGGTGGGATGTACCCCCCGCCGCCGGCGACCTAGCAGTCAACCAGCCGGGGACCGCCCGGCACCAACTGGCGCAGAAGGCCGACCCTGTTCACTCGACGTGCCCGGGGTCGGCCTTTGTCGCGTCACTACGATTTGCCGTTGCCTCCAGCGCTTCCAGTCCCGCTGCCGTCGCCGCCCGGTGCGGTGGTTGCCGGGCTGGCGGTGGTGGTTGCCGGGCTGGCGGTGGTGGTTGCCGGGCTGGCGGTGGTGGTTGCCGGGCTGGCGGTGGTGGTTGCCGGGCT
>JAKACE010000315.1 GCA_021821705.1 Actinomycetes bacterium
CCGAGCCTCGAAGGCCGGGGAAGTGGCCTGCCCATGGCGTAGGCAGCCCAGGGGGGCACGGCCCAGCCCGGGCCTTGCTTACGCGGCGGTGACCAAAGGCTGACTTTCAGGTAAAACAACAGCTTTTTGGCATCATGGTGGTTGACCGGCCGGCCGGGCCCGGGTAACCTCCGCTCGTGCCGCCGGCGGACCCTTACCTGCTGACGCCGGGGCCTCTCAGGACTTCGGCCACGGTCAAGGCGGCCATGCAACGAGACTGGGGCTCGCGCGACGAGAGGTTCGTGGCCATGAACAAGCAAGTGTGCTCCCGCCTCCTGGACATGGCCGGGGCGGCGGCCACGCACGTGTGCGTGCCGCTCCAGGGCTCGGGGACCTTCACGGTGGAGGCGGTGCTGGGGACCCTCGTTCCCCGGGAAGGGAAATTGCTGGTGCTTGTCAACGGGGCCTACGGGCGGCGGATGGCCGATATCGCCGGTGTCATGGGCCGCCGTACCGAGACCATGGAGTGGCCCGAGGACCGGCCGGTCGACGTGGCAGAGGTCGGCAGCCGCCTGGACCGGGACCGTTCGGTGACCCACGTCGCCGTCGTGCACTGCGAGACGACCTCGGGCATCCTCAATCCCGTCCGCGACCTGGCCTCCGTGGTGTCCGCTCACGGGCTCGCGCTGATCATCGATTCGATGAGCGCGTTCGGTGCGTTGCCGTTGGACTCAGCCGAAACGCAGTTCGCGGCGGTGGCGGCATCCGCAAACAAATGCCTAGAAGGAGTGCCGGGCATGGGCTTCGCCCTGGTGGGTGCCGAGGTGCTGGAGAAATGCAGGGGCAACTCGCACTCGCTGAGCTTGGATCTGTACGAACAGTGGAAGGGTTTCGAGCGCAACGGTCAGTGGCGTTTCACCCCGCCCACCCACGTGCTCGCCGCTCTGTTGCAGGCCCTCGACGAGCACGCCGCCGAAGGAGGGGTGGCCGGACGGGGAGAGCGTTACGGGCGCAACCACAGGGCGCTGGTGGACGGCATGGAGCGCCTCGGCTTCCGTTGCCTGCTGCCGAGGCACCTCCAGGCGCCGATCATCGTCACGTTCCTGGCCCCTGCCGACGAAAGGTTCGACTTCAGCCAGTTCTACCTGGGCTTGAGTGCTCGGGGTTTCCTGATCTACCCGGGCAAGCTGACGGTGGCCGACTCGTTCCGTATCGGCTGCATCGGCCGTATAGGCGAAGCCGAGATCGGCGAGGCGGTCGAGGCGGTCGCCGCCGTGCTGGACGAGATGGGTGTGACCGAGCTCGCGCCGGCCGGGGCGGCGTAGTGACGAGCCCGGCTCCGCGCCGGCAAGGAGGTCCGAGCATGCCCCGGCAACCCCACTGCTACAACGGCCCCTTGCGGGCTGTGGTCCTGGACTGGGCCGGCACCACGGTCGATTTCGGTTGCATAGCACCGGCGGCCGCCTTCGTGCGCGCCTTTACCCAGGCCGGTGTCCCCATAACCATGGCCGAGGCGCGGGCGCCGATGGGCCTGCCGAAGTGGGACCATATCGAGGCGGTGCTGGGCACCCCGAGCGTGGCCGAGCGGTGGGCGGCGGTGCATGGGCGCCGCCCGGGCGAGGGCGATGTCGAAGCGGTCTACGAGATGTTCGTCCCCCTGCAGGTCCAAAGCGTGGCCGAGCACTCCGAACTGGTGCCGGGTACCCTCGAAGCCGTAGCCGCCATGCGGGCCAGGGGCCTGTCCATCGCGACGACGACCGGCTACCCGCGCGAAGTCATGGACGTGGTGGTGCGTGAGGCCAAGAGGCAAGGCTACGAGCCGGACGTAACTGTGTGCGCTGGTGACACCCCGAGCGGGCGCCCGGGGCCCTTCATGGCCCTCCAGGCTCTGATCAGATTGTCGATCAGCCCTGTGGAGTCTGTGGTGAAGATAGGCGACACCGTGTTCGACATCGAGGAGGGACGCAGCGGTGGGATGTGGTCTGTCGGGGTTGCAGCCACGGGCAACGGGGTGGGCATGAGCGCAGCGGAGTACGCCGCCCTCGGCCCCGAGGACCGGAGGGAAGCGTGTGCGGCGGCCACCGAAGTGCTCCGCGAGGCCGGAGCCCACTACGTTGTCGACACCATCGCCGACGTGCCGGCAGTGCTCGACGCCATCGAGGTGCGCCTCGGCCGGTGTGAAAAGCCCTGAACGCTCGCAGCCTGTGACCCCGGACAGACAGCCGACCGGGACAGGGGTGCCTCCCGGCTGCAGGGCGGTGAGGGCGCTCATCGGCTGGCCTCGTGGGCCGGGACGCGGGTGGCGGGCCTGCCGGCGCGGGCGCTCGTCCATATCGAGGCGGCCACAACCACCACGATCACGGCCAGGGTGAGCCAGGTTGGCACCTCGACAACGGGCTTCAGCAGCATCTTGGCCCCGACGAGGACGAGCAGGACCGCCAGGCCGCGGCTGAGCTGGGCGAAGCGGTCCATGGCGCCGGCGAGCACGAAGTAGAGGGAGCGCAGGCCGAGGACGGCGAAGGCGTTGGAGGTAAATACGACGAAGACGTCTGTTGTCACCCCGAACACGGCTGGGATCGAGTCGGCGGCGAAGACCAGGTCGGTGACCTCGATGGCGACGAGGGCAAGCAGGAGGCGCGTCGCGGCGCGCCGGCCACTCTGTCGGGTCAGGAAGCGCCCCGGCGGGGCGACCGCCACCACGGGTACGAGACGCTTCACAGCGCCTATGAGGCGCCCGTTCTCGACGTCGAGCTCAGCTCCCTTGCGGGCCATGCGGACGCCTGCAGCCACGACGACCACGCCGAAAGGGTAGAAGGCCCAGTTCACATTGTCGACGAAGGCCGCTCCGGCGCCGATGAAGCCGGCTCGCAGCACCAGGGCGCCCACCACGCCCCAGTACAGGACGCGCCGCTGGTCGGAGGCCGGTACGGCGAAACTGCGCAGCAGGAGCGCGAACGCGAAGACATTGTCTATGCTCAGCGACTTCTCGAGCAGGTACCCCGAAAAGTACTGGCCGGCCAGGGCCCAGCCCATGGTCACGCCGAGCAAGCCACCGAAGCCCGTAGACAGCAGCACCCAACCCGCACTCTCGAGCAGCGCCGGGCGTAGGCCGCCGAGCTCCTTGCGCCCGTGCAGGGCGATGTCGCCGGCCACGAGGCCGCCTATAAGGCCGATGGCGCCGAGCCATCCCCAGGGGGCGACGTTCATCGAGCTGTCCATGCGACCATCGACGCGGCCGACCTCAACGCGCCCACGGCACGACGACGGCGTGCCCTGCGGGCTGGCCGGTCCTCATCGTCCAACACTTCGGTGGCCGCAGGCAGACCGGGTGGAGGCCTGGTGCAAAGGCGGTGGAGCTTTGGGCGAGTGGGGCGGACTGTGGCCGGCCGGGGGCGTGGCGGGCAGATTACCCGGGTAGCTAAAAGGCGATGGCACAACTGGACGGCCGGCGCTGGTCGGCGGCGCTCGAGGGCGTCGGGGCGCGCCTTACCAGAGTGTCAGGTGCCAGGCACCTGCGCCACCGGGGGCCGGACGGGTACGACCACGGTCGCCGGGACCCCTCCCTGCCGGCGGGCACCGACCTCGTCCCGGAGGTCCGCCACGTCGTGGTCCTGATGATGGAGAACCACTCCTTCGACAACTACCTGGGGCGGTGGGGCCGCGGCGACGGCCGTCCCGTCCCGGCGCCGGTCAACCCCGCCGCCGACGGGGCCCCGCTCGCAGCTCACCACTTCACGGCCACGACACAGACGTCCGGCGTCCCGTCGCAATCGTGGCGGTCGAGCCACCTCCAGTCCGCGCAG
>JAKACE010000316.1 GCA_021821705.1 Actinomycetes bacterium
GGCCATGGTTTTGCCGGTGAGATCGGGCACATGGTCGTGGACGTGAACGGGCCGCCCTGCTCTTGCGGCAAGAGGGGTTGCTGGGAGCGGTTTGCCTCCGGCAGCGGCCTGGGGCGCCTGGCCCGGCTGGCGGCCCTGGCCGGCGAGCTCGACGCGGCCGTGGAGCTGGCGGGTGGCGACCCCGAGGCTGTGCGCAGCGAGCACGTGACAGCGCTGGCGTTGAAGGGCCACGATGCCTGTCTGGCCGTCATGGGCAATTTTGCCTGGTGGGTGGCCCTGGGGTTGGCCAACCTGGCCAACGCCCTGGACCCGGCGCTGATAGTTGTCGGGGGTGGGCTGGTCGAGTCCCATTCGGTTCTCATGGGCCCGCTGAGGAACGCTTTCGACGCACTGGTCGAAGCTCCCGGCGCCCGTTCGGTGAGCATCGTCCCGGCCGAGCTAGGGGAGCGGGCCGGAGGGGTGGGAGCGGCACTGCTGGCGCGCTCCGGCGGCTTTTGACCAGCCCTGCGGGCCAATTGGTTACCCCCGCCCCCGGTGCGGCCGCTAGCCTGGGTTGACAACCCTAGGCGCCCCGCACAGGAGGTGGGGCCGAGGAGGCACCCGTGGAGTTCCGCCGTATCACAGGGCTACCGCCCTATGTGTTCGCAGCCATCAACCAACTGCGGGACGAAGCACGCCGAGCAGGTGAGGATGTGATCGACCTGGGGTTCGGCAACCCCGACATCCCGAGCCCGCAGGTGGCGGTGGACAAGCTGGCCGAGGCGGCCCGCAACCCCCGCAACCACCGGTACTCCTCGTCGCGCGGCATACCCAACCTCCGCCTGGCCGTTTCCAACCTCTACAAGCGCCGCTTCGACGTGGATCTCGACCCCGATGGCGAGGTCGTGTTCACCATCGGCGCCAAGGAGGGGCTGTCGCACCTGATGTGGGTGCTCGTAGGCCCAGGGGACACGGCCCTGGTGCCCTCACCGTCGTACCCGATCCACATCTACGCACCGCTGTTCGCCGGTGCCGATGTCCGATACGTGCGGGTTGGCCCTGGCGAGGACTTCTTCGCCAACCTGCAGGCGTCATGGGAGGAGGCCTGGCCCAAGCCCAAGGTGGCCGTGTTCTCGTTCCCGCACAACCCCACCACCGAATGCGTGGACCTGGCCTGGATGCAGCGGATCGTCGACTTCGCACGCGAGCGCGACATGGTCCTGGTGCACGACTTCGCCTATTCCGACACCTACTTCGACGGCTACGAGCCCCCCTCGGTCCTGCAGGTGCCGGGAGGCAAGGACGTGGCGGTGGAGCTCTACACCCTCACCAAGAGCTTCTCGATGGCCGGTTGGCGGGTCGCCTTCGCCGTTGGCAACCGCGAGGTGGTGGGCGCCCTGACCAAGCTCAAGAGCTACCTCGACTACGGCACGTTCCAGCCGATCCAGATCGCGTCGATCGTGGCGCTCAACGAGGCGCCGGAGTACCCCCACGCCGTCAACGCCATCTACGAGTCGCGCCGCGATGCCCTCGTCGACGGGCTCAACCGCATCGGCTGGCCGGTGGCGAAGCCCCAGGGCACGATGTTCGTGTGGTGCGCCCTGCCCGAGCCCTACCAGGAGCTGGGGTCGCTCGACTTCGCCAAGTACCTTGTCAACGAGGCACACGTGGCCACCTCGCCAGGCGTCGGTTTCGGTCCCGGGGGGGAGGGCTACGTTCGTTTCGCCCTCGTGGAGAACGAGCAGCGCATCGGCCAGGCCGTCCGCAACCTGCGGCGCGCCCTGCCGAAGCTGGGTTGAGCGAAGCTGTCGGCGCAGCCACCGGTCGGCGAGCAATTAATGACCGGGCGCGTCGGACGAAATGTCCCGTTCATGTTGCAGGCCTAACCTGAGCCCGTGGCGACCTACGTAGTGCGGGTTTGGGTCCCTGACAGGCCGGGCGCGCTGGGTGCGGTTGCGAGCCGTATCGGGGCCGTCAGAGGTGACCTGGTCGGCGTCGATATCCTTGAAAGGGGCGCAGGCCGGGCGATCGACGAACTGGTCGTCGAGCTGCCTCAGGCGGCTCTGCTCGACCTGATGATCAGCGAGGTCAACGAGGTCGACGGGGTCGACGTCGAGGATGTGCGACAGATCCCCGGCACGCCGGTGGACCCCCGTCTCGACGCCCTGGAGACGGCCGCCTACCTGGTGGAGCGCCAGGGCCCGGCCGAGTTGCTCGAAGCCCTGGTGGCCCACGCCGGCCGCGACTTCGAGGCGGACTGGGCTGCCGTGGTCGACCCGAGCGCTCCCCAGCCGCTCGCCGCGATCGGCGCCATGCCGCCTGCTGCATGGCTGTTCGCCTTCGTGCAGGGTGCCCATACCGCGTTGGCGGCCGACGGGGGCCCGGCCAGCCCCTCGGACGTGGCGTGGGCGGACTTGGCGGTGGCGTCGCTGGTGGTGGTGCTGGGGCGCGACGGTAGGCCCTTCCGTACCCGTGAGCGCCGCCAGCTCTCGGCCCTGGCCAGGATCGCCGACAATCGGTGGGTCGAGCTTGTCACCCGTACCGGCATCAGAGCGAACGGCTCGCGGTCGCACCCCTCGGGGACAGTCGAGGTCCTCTGAGCCCACGGTCCAGGGTGCCGGTGAGCGCGGAGGCCCGGCGCCCGCCGGCCGGACGGAGCTCCCTACGGCGTGTCGCCGGTCACAGGGCCTTGATGGTCACCGTCAATTGCTCGCCGTTGCCGGGCAGCGCGAGTAGCTCGAGCTGCACCTGGTAGGAGTGAGAGGTCAGCATCTCGACGGCGATGCCGGCCGCCGACACCCTGCTCGTCACCGAGAAGCCCCGCTTCTGCAGCTCGGTGGCGTACTCGGCGAGGGCGTGGACGTTGTGGCCCTCCGAGAGCAGTACGTACCACTTGGCCGCGGACATCCGGACCGCCGTCGTCACCTTGCCGGGTGGGACCGGGACCGCTTTGGGGTAACCCGGGGGCAGGGAGCCTGCGAGCCCGGTGACGGGCACCGGCGCCGTCGTGGTAGTGACAGCGGGCTTGGGGGCGGCAATGGGCCCCACGTTGCCGATCGAGGTGACGCGGAAGGTGTAGGCGTCCCCGGTCATGTGCACGGCACCGGCGGCGGCTCCGCCGGCGACCGCCTGGCGGTAGTAGAGAAGGGCCCCGCCTTGGCGAGCGACACAGGCCGAGGCCGCCAGCTCGAAGATCCCCTTGTCGGCGGCGGGGAGCTCGAAGCGCAAGGTCGTACCGGAGCGGCCGGCTCCGGCGCAGGGAGCCCCCGCTACCAGCTTCATGCCGGTCACGTGGGTGAGGTCGACCAGGCCCTGGGCGTAGGTCCGCTCGCCGCCCAGGTGGGACCATCCCTGCGGGGACCGCAGGTGGAGGCGGGACACCCGGCCCAGGGCGACCGACCAGCCCTGCCCGTCCACGTCGTACGTGGTGGTCGCGGGTGACCTGGAGGAGAGCCGCCAGTCGGTCGGGCTGTGGACCTCACCTGTGACCTCGAAGCTGTAACGCCCGGACACGCTCACCATCTGGAAGCTGTAGTTGCGCAGTCCAGCCAGGCGGGCCAGCGTCAGCTGGGCGTCGGCCACCGCTGCCGGGGTTGTCGGCGCCTCGACCGAAGCCAGCCGGGCTCCGGAGCCGGCAGCCGTTCCTCCGATCGCGACCAATGCGGCGCCGGTTGCGGCGGCCATGCGCAAAGCAGGTAGGAGCGGGCCCATCTGGGAGGCCCGCCGCCTGGGGCGGCGGTTGCCTGGTTGCGCTCGCATGGCGGACCGATGGTAGCCGACCGC
>JAKACE010000317.1 GCA_021821705.1 Actinomycetes bacterium
GTGCTCGTGGGGGCGACGAGGCCCGAGCAGGTGATGGCCAACGCCGCGGCCGCCGCGGTGCAGCTCTCGGCCGACGAGGTGGCTGCGGTCACCGCGGCCACCGCAGCCGGCGCCCCTCAGGAGTCGTAGCCGAGACCCACGCGGTCGAGCAGGCGCAGCCAGGCGTTGCGCCGGCCCCCGTTGGCGTCGGCGCGGGTGATCGACCACCGGGTGGCCTGGATGACCGCCCACGCCAGCGGCTCGGGCGGGAACGGGACCGGCTTGGTGCGCACCATGTCCAGCTCGCCCTCGCCGAGAGCTGCGGCCGGGGCCAAGGCGATCCCGATGCTGGCGTCCACCGACATCGAGTGGCCTCCGATCTCGGAGCTGCGGCTCACAGCCTCCAGCAGGCGACGGGCAAGACGGTCCAGGCCGTCCGAGCCGAGCCCGGTGACAAGGATGGCAAACTCGTCGCCCGAGAGGCGGGCGACGGTGTCGCCGTCGCGCACGCAGGCCAGGAGCCGGGCGGCGATGGTGACCAGGAGCTGGTCGCCCGCGCCGTGGCCGAGCGTGTCGTTGACAAGCTTGAAGTCGTCGAGGTCCACCAGCAGGAGGGCGACCCGGCCCCGGTTGGGGCGAACCGAGCTCAGCTCCTCGCGCAGGCGCAGGTTGAGAAGGGACCTGTTGGCCAGGCCGGTGAGGTCGTCGTGCGACGCCTGGTGGCGGTTGAGCGCCTCGCTCTGCGCTACCTGCTCGAACCGTCGCGCCCCCTCCAGGGCGCGGCTGGCCACCCCGGCGAGCAGCTCGAACGCCTCGGCGTCCTCGGGGCGTAGGCCCTGCGGGCGCCTGCTTGCACCGGCGAGGACGCCCGCAAGCTGGCCGTCCAGCCACAGGGGGCTCCCGATGACAGCGGTCAGTTCGGGGGCCCGCTGGTTGAGCACGGGCACGACGTAGTGCAGCGCTTCATCCCGGTCCAGCAGCACGGTGCCGCGGCGGCGGTACACCAGGCCGACAATGCCGCTCCCCACCGGCGTCGCCGCCCTCAGGTACTCCTCCGGGATGCCCTGGGCGTGGACCATGTGGTAGGTGCCCGAGGTCTCGTCAATGAGCGACACGTGTGCCCACTCGAGCCCGAGCTCGTCCAGCCCACGGACGACAGCAGCCAGGACGCGGCTGACGTCGAGGACGTTGACCTCGCGTGCCGCCGTCGTGACCGCCTCCAGGAGGTGCGCCCGGCGCATGGACTCGCCGGCCAGGCGGTCCTTCTCGGCGGCGATGAACCCCCCCATCACCGCCACCAGTGCGATGACGCTGACCCGCACGGTCAGGGTGGCGGGACTCACGTTCCAGCCGTCGACGGCCAAGGCCCCTGCGTACGAGGCCAGGGTCAGAGCTCCGAGGAGGACCTGTGACCGCCTGGGGTAGTAACTGACAGCGAAGACCGAGGTCAGCCCGTACATGAGGTACAGCGACGAGCGGCCCCCGCCGGAGAGGGCGACGGTGGCGCCGACCAACAGCACGTCGATGATCGTCCAGGCGTACAGGGCTCCCAGGGCGCGGCGCCTGTCCACGAGGTGGCGGTAGCCGGCGAAGACGGAGCCGAGCACGACGGCGACGACGGCCAGCACAACGGCGTAGACCCACAGCTGCATGGGCCTGGGGTCGGCGAGGAACTCGTAGGCCGTCAGCACCACGGACGCGCCGGCGGTGTTGTAGGCGCCCAGCCTCACGGCTCTTTGCAGGTCCCGGCGTCGGGTGGGTGGCCCCGTCAAGCTCACCCGGGTATTAACGGCGCGCCCCGAAGGGCGGCTTTATCGATTGGGCGCGCCAACTGCCGGAAATGCGCCAACATACCCGCCCGTCCATAGGTGGACCATACATCGCCGCCAGCCCCCCGGGGGGCCACAGGCTCCTCCTGCTGAGCGAAGCTAGGCTCGCCTCCCGGCCGGACCGGGCTCGTCAGCCGCTCAAACAGAAGCCCCAGGCCTCTGACCTGGGGCTTTGCACCGCATCGAGAGCTCGGGGGGGAGGACTCGAACCCCCAATGACAGGGCCAGAACCTGTAGTGTTGCCGATTACACCACCCCCGAACGGGCAGAGGTACATGCTAGCCGAGGGCGGCCGGCGGCGTGTGAGCTCGGCCCGCCCTGACGCCGGCCCGCCGGGACCGGCCAGGCTCAGGAGCCGGCCAGGCTCAGGAGCCGGCGGCAGCGATGTCCTCTTCGTGTGCCCGGCGCCGGGCGGCGGCCACCCGAGCGACAGTCCGGTTGCGCCCGAGCAGGGTCAGCGCCTCGAAAAGGGGCGGACCGACTGTGCGCCCGGTCACGGCCAGACGGACCGGCGCCTGCGCCTTGCCCAGGTTGGTCACGCCCACCGCCTCGCCTGCCGAGACGACGGCGCCCCGGATGGCGTCGGTATCCCAGTCGCAGACCGCCAGCGTCTCCTCGGCACGGCCGAGCAGGTCGGTGAAGGCGGGCTGCTGGCGACGGACTTTTGCCCACTCGGCCGGCTCGACCCTCAGGTCGGCCAGGTACAGGAAGTCCACCATGGAGTAGACCTCGGCCAGCGTGCGTGCCCGCTCCTGGACCAGGCCGGCCAGAGGGGACCACCGGCCGGCAAGCCACTCCTGGGCACGCTCGACGAGAGCCCCGGTGGGCATGGAGCGCAGGTACGAGGCGTTGACATCCGAGAGCTTCTTCTCGTCGAAGAAGGCTGGAGCCGATTTGACCTGGTCAAGGCGGAACTCGGCCACGAGCTCGTCCCGGGTGAGGTACTCGCGGTCGTTGCCTGGGGACCAGCCGAGCAGGGCCAGGTAGTTGACCATGGCCTCGGGCAGGTAGCCGTCGTCGCGGTAGTCCTCGAGAGCGACCTTGTCCCGGCGCTTGGAGAGCTTCTGGCGCGAGGCGTTCACCAGGAGGGGCAGATGGGCGAAGGTTGGAGGTGCCCCCAGGCCCAGGGCGTCCCAGAGGAGCAGGTACTTGGGGGTGTTGGGCACGTGGTCCTCGCCCCTGACCACGTGAGTGATGGCCATGTCGCCGTCGTCGACGACGTTGGCCAGGATGAACAGAGGCTGGCCCGAGGACTTGCGGACGCTGAAGTCCTCGATGGAGCGGTTCTCGTAGGTGACCTCGCCTCTGATCACGTCGGTCCAGCTCGTGCTGGCGGCGTCGGGGGTGCGGAAGCGCAGGAGGCGGCCCGGTGCGGGCTCGAGACCGCGGTCGCGGCAGTGCCCGTCGTAGCCGGGTGGGCGGTTGGCAGCCTTGTTGCGGGCGGCGACAAGCTCGGGAGTGCAGTCGCAGGCGTACAGGTGCCCCCCCGCCAGGAGCCTGTCGATGGCGGCCTCGTACAACCCGCCCCGTTGTGACTGGAAGTAGGGCCCCTCGTCCCAGTCCAGGCCCAGCCATCGCATTGCCCGCTCGATGCCGGCCGTGTGCTCAGGACGGTTACGCAGGGCGTCCGTGTCCTCGATCCGGAGCACGAAGGTGCCCCCTCGCTGGCGGGCGAACAGCCAGTTGAACAGGGCGGTACGGGCACTGCCGACGTGGAAGTAACCGGTCGGGGAGGGCGCCATTCGGACGCGCACAGGAGCAGTCGTCATCTTGGGCCCCAAGCTACCCGGCCACTTAGGGTCGGCACCGTCTGGTGGCTCGTCGGGCTAACCCCCTCGGGCTGAACCCAGTCGGTGCCGAACCCAGTCGGTGCCGAACCCAGTCGGTGCCGAACCCAGTCGGTGCCGAACCCAGTCGGTGCCGAACCCAGTCGGTGCCGAACCC
>JAKACE010000318.1 GCA_021821705.1 Actinomycetes bacterium
ACACAATTGACGGACCGGTGCTCGACGCGGGCGCACCCGCCGCCCTGGCGCTGACCGAGGTGGTTCCCGGCGCACCGTGGAAGGCAAAGCCGCCGGTTGCCGAGCGCCGCGCCAGTCGGCATTCGCGGACGCGGCGTCACCGGCGCCAGTTCGGCCACGACCGGCGGACCCAACCGCTGCCGGTCGTGCCGCCCGCCGTCACCGACCGCCGCATCGGGCTGGCCCGTATGTTCATCGTCGCCACGGTGCTGGCGTGGGTGGGCTACGTCGTCTACTGGTTCTTCGAGGATCTCCTGAGCCCGTTACAGCGCAGCAGCGTTTCGCGCGCCGAGGCCGTCATCTACCTGTTCGTGGTAACCCTGCTGTCGGCCTCCAGCCTCGCCTACCTGCTGTCACGGCTCGGCTTCTTCTACCGGGCCAAGAGCCACCGGCGGGCGACGCGGGCGATGCTCGACGACTTCTACGAGCAGTCGAGACCGGCAATGACCGCTCTGGTGCCTTCTTACCAGGAGGACGCCCGGGTCATCCGCAACACCCTGCTTTCCGTTGCGCTCCAGGAATACCCCGACCTGGACATCGTGCTGCTCATAGACGACCCTGCCCGACCGAAGGACCGCCGGGCCTACGAGCTGCTCGAGGCGGCACGGGCGCTACCGGGCGAGATCGAAGAGCTGCTTTCCTGGCCCCGTGCCCGCTTCAACGACGCAGCCGACCGTTTCGAAAGCTCGGCACCGCCAACCGGGGCGATAAAGCGGCAGGCCCTGGTCGCGCTGATGGCCGAGTACCGAGCCGCTGCCACCTGGCTCGAGAACCTGGCGGCGGCCCAGGACCTCGTGGACCACACCGATGCTTTCTTGGCCAACCATGTCCTGCGCCGCCTTGCCCTGGACCTGAGCACGGTGGCCGACGCGCTCGGTCAGGCCATCACCGAGGACGCGTCCATTCCGGTAGAGCGCGCCCGCCAGCTCTACCGTCGCCTGGCATGGACTTTCACTGCCAAGGTGACCGGCTTCGAGCGCAAGCGCTTCGTGTCCCTGTCGCACGAGCCGAACAAGGCCATGAACCTCAACAGTTATATCGGCCTGATGGGGCACGCCTACCGCACGGTGCAAACGGTGTCCGGGCCGGCCCTGGTGGCCGGTGACCCCCAAGACGGCGCCGGCTTGCAGATCCGCGACCCTGACTACGTGCTGACCCTCGACGCCGACAGCGTGCTGCTGCCTGAGTACTGCCTGCGCCTCGTGCACCTCCTCGAGCAGCAGGAGCACCGTGGGGACGCCATCGCCCAGACGCCCTACAGCGCCTTTCCCGGCTCGGCGACGCGCCTCGAGCGGGTGGCCGGGGCGACGACCGACGTCCAGCACATCGTCCACCAAGGCCTGACCTACTACGACGCCACGTTCTGGGTCGGCGCAAACGCGGTGATCCGCAAGAAGGCTCTGGACGACATCGCCGAGACCTCGTACCTCGGTGACTGGGAAGTACGCACCTATATCCGGGACCGCACCGTCATCGAGGACACCGACTCGACCCTCGACATGAGGCTGAAGGGCTGGAAGCTGTTCAACGTCCCCGAGAGGCTGAGCTACAGCGCCACGCCCCCCGACTTCGGCTCGCTGTGCATCCAGCGGCAGCGGTGGGGGACGGGTGGCATGCTCATCGTCCCCAAGATCCGTACCAGCGCCAAGGCGGCACGCGAGCGAGGAGGACGGGTACGTTTCGTCGAGAAGTTCCTGCGCTGGAACTACATGGCGTCCATCACCTGGAGCTCGGTGAGCCTGCTGGTACTGCTCGCCTTCCCGTTCCACTCCATGCTCATCAGCCCGCTGCTGGGCTTGACGGCGCTCCCCTACTTCTGGGCACAGACCATGGACCTGCGCTACTGCGGTTACAAGCGCCTCGACATCGCCCGCGTCTATGGCTTCAACCTGCTGCTCGTGCCCATCAACCTGGCCGGGGCGGCGGCGACGCTGGTGCAGGCGATCACAGCGTCCAAGGGCTCCTTCGTACGCACTCCGAAGGTACGTAACCGTACGGTGACCCCGCTGTTGTTCGTGGTCACCCCGTACCTGCTGCTGCTCCTGGCTGCCTACACCTGTTTCGTGTCGTACCAGCACAGGATGTGGGAGGACATGGCCTACGCCGGGCTCAACCTCGTGCTGATGGCCTACTCCGTCGTAGCGTTCATAGGCCTTGGTAATTCGTTCGTCGACGCACTGACGCACCTCAAGTCGGCGCTGCTCGAGCCGCAGGAGCGCAAGCGTCGGCTGTTGCGCTGGCGTGCTCCGCAGTCGGTGCCGGCCATGGGCGACTGGCGTTCGGTGCTCGACCTCGGGACCCCGAGCGGCACCGAGCAGCTGCATTTGCTGGGCAGCCGGCCCGGTCAGGGTGGTTCGCCGGGTGGCGCGTCGTGGCAGCTCCCAGCGGACGGGCAGTTCGAAACGCTCTTCCAGCCTCTGGTCGAGCTGTCGACGGGCCGGGTGATCGGGTACGAGGCGCTGTCGCGCTTCCACGATGGCACCCCCGTGGAGCGCTGGCTGGCCGAAGCCGTCGGTGCCGGCCAGGGTGCCGTGCTCGAGGGCCGGCTCGCCCGGGCTGCCCTGGCGGAGGCGGCCTACCTGCCCGACGATGGGTGGCTGGCGGTGAAGGCCTCGCCCCGGTTGCTGCACTCGGACCCCGAGCTACGCCAGATGCTCGCCGCCGTCCAGCGTCCGGTCTTGGTCGAGATCGGTGAGCCGTCAACCAGTGACGTTCCACAGGAACTGCGCGACTTGAGCCGGGCGCTGCCAGCCAAGGCGCTCGTCGTGCTGGACCACGCCGGGCTCGGTCACAAGACCATCGCCGTGATGTTGGAGCTGAGGCCCGCTTACGTCAAGTTGGCACGGCGGGTCGTGGACGGACTGATCGAGGACGGGACCCGCCAGGTGCACCTGGCCCAGTTGGTCCGGGTGGCCAGAGAGATGGGCTCCTCGGTGGTGGCCACCGGTGTGGAGACCGAGCAGCAGAGAGACGTCCTGATGGGCCTCGGCGTCTCGCTCGGCCAGGGTTTCCTCTACAGCCGGCCCGAGCGCGTCGAAGTACCGGAGGGCGTCCGGCCGGCCAGGACCGAGCTACCGCCTACCCCAGGGCCCTCCGGGCGGCCGGTGACCGTCCTGGCCGCAGGCGTCGCCGGCGTCGGAAATGACCTGGTACTTCCGGTGGAGGAGGACAAACGTCGCCGTCGCCCGTCCCTGCCCAGGTTGGTGGTAGCCGCGGCGCTCATCACGGGTATCGCCTACCTCGGTGCCTACAAGGTGCCCTCGGCCGTGCAGTCGGCTTTCGCGACCAAGGGCCCTACGTGGTTCGCACCGTACGTCGACACCACCCTGACGCCGACGTACCAGTTCCAGGACCCGACCTCGAGCGGGGCGCGCCAAGTCGTGCTCGGCTTCGTCGTGGCTGACCACAAGAACGGCTGCTCACCCAGTTGGGGCGGCTACTACACCATGGCTCAGGCAGACCAGGACATCGCCCTCGGCTCACGTGTCGCCCAGCTCGGCCAGGAGGGCGTGGGAGCGGTCATCTCCTTCGGGGGCAAGAACGGGACGGAGCTGGCCATGTCGTGCACCGGGCCGGCGGCGCTGGCCAAAGCGTACGGGTCCGTCCTGTCCCACTACGGCGTGCGGGTTGCGGACTTCGACATCGAGGGCGCCGCCCTCACCGATGAAGCATCGGCTGACCGACGCGCCGTCGCCA
>JAKACE010000319.1 GCA_021821705.1 Actinomycetes bacterium
ATCCTCTAGCGGGTTGGGGCTCCGACGCGGGGCTCCGGCCACCGGAGGGCAAGGCTCCCCTAGGGCAGTAGCTCAATATGGCAGAGCACCGGTCTCCAAAACCGGCGGTTGGGGGTTCAAGTCCCTCCTGCCCTGCCCAGGCTTCGCGATGGGAAGGTCATTGACGTGAGTACGAACGAGGACAACTGGGCGCAGGAAGGGCTCCCCCGGAGCCAGGGCACCCTGGACGCCGGCACCGACCAGTCCGGTGTGGCGCTGCCGCAGCGCGACCGGGTCGTGGCCTCGGCTCCGCACCGCAGGACCAGTCCCCGGGTGTTCCTCGACGAGGTGATGCTCGAGCTCCGCAAGGTGATGAAGCCGACGCGCTCGGAGCTCGTCAATTACTCGACGGTCGTGTTCTTCACCCTGGCCTTCATCATGGCGCTTGTGTACGGGCTCGACTACGTGTACTCGCTCGGCGCGTCGAACCTGTTCAGATAGCCCAGGCTGCAAAAGGGGCCCGACAAGCGAGCGTGGAGACAGATAGAGCCATGGCCGAAGACATCGACGAGCAACCGACAGACCCGACGGAGGCGGCGGCCGCCCCCGAGCAGGTCCGGGCTCCTGCGCGCCGGCGGCGCAGTGCCAATGGCTGGGACGCGCCCGAGGTGCGCCAGGCGGACAGCGAAGCCGATGGTGCCGTCGCGACCGTCACCGACGTCGACGAGGAAGCCCCTGCCCGCTTCGAGAGCCCTTACGACAAGCCGGGCAGCTGGTACGTGGTGCACACGTACGCCGGGTACGAGAACAAGGTCAAGTCCAACCTCGAGAGCCGCATCTCCTCCATGAACATGGAGGACCGCATATACGAGGTCGTCATCCCTATGGAAGACGTCGTCGAGCTCAAGAGCGGCAAGCGCCAGGTCGTGTCCCGCAAGGTCTTCCCCGGCTACCTCATGGTCCGAATGGACATGGACGACGACTCCTGGTACGTGGTGCGCAACACCCCGGGTGTCACCGGCTTCGTCGGCCTGGGGGCCCGGCCGACGCCGCTCTCGCGCCGTGAGGTGGAGGGCATCCTGGTCACCAAGCCCGAAGGCGGGGTGGCGCCGAAGAAGAGCAAGCCACGCCTCGAGTACGAGGTGGGCGAATCGGTCAGGGTCAAAGAAGGCCCCTTCGCCGACTTCAGTGGCACCATCGCCGAGATCAACGAGGACCAGCTCAAGCTCAAGGTCCTGGTCAACATCTTCGGGCGGGAGACCCCTGTAGAGTTCGAGTTCGCCCAAGTAGCCAAGCTCTGACGCAAGTCAGGCCAGAGCCCCGGCCCGGGGACACCAAGAGGAGCATCCGATGGCCAAGCGCCAAGTCACTGCCATAGTCCGCATCCAGCTTCCCGCCGGCAAGGCGACACCCGCCCCACCGGTTGGTACCGCCCTCGGCCCCCACGGCATTCAGACCATGGAGTTCGTGAAGCAGTACAACGCGGCTACAGAGGACAAGGTGGGCCAGGTCATCCCCGTCGAGGTGACCATCTTCTCGGACCGGAGCTTCAGCTTCGTCCTGAAGACACCGCCGACGGCCGTGCTCATCCGCCAGGAGCTCGGGATAGCCAAGGGTGCCAAGACAACCGGCAAGGAGGTCGCCGGCACTCTCAACGACGACCAGCTGACCAGGATCGCCCAGGTCAAGATGCCCGACCTCAATGCCTACGACATCGAGGCCGCCAAGGCCCAGGTGGCCGGGACCGCCCGGTCCATGGGAGTCAAGGTAGGCTGACGGGCCCGGTCCCGATCGGTGGCGCGGGCGGCGACACGCCTGCAGCGGGCCGGGACCATCGTACGAACCGCAAGTGCCGGACGGGGACGACCTCGGCCCCGTCCCGTGAACAGAGAGGGAGGCGTAATGCCGAAGAGAGGTAAGACGTACACAGAGGCCGTCAAGCGCCTCGGTGAGGGCAGGCTGTACGGGCCGGTGGAGGCTATCGACCTGGTCAAGAGCATGGCCCGGGCCAAGTTCGACGAGACGGTGGAGCTGGCGGTCCGGCTGGGCATCGACCCCCGCAAGGCCGATCAGGCCCTCCGGGGCACGGTGTCCCTGCCGGCAGGCACGGGCAAGAGCGTGCGGGTCGCGGTGTTCGCGGCCGGAGAGGCAGCCGATGATGCCCGCGCCGCCGGCGCCGACGTGGTCGGTTCCGACGACCTGGTGGCCCGTGTCGACGAGGGCTTCATGGACTTCGACGTGGCGATCGCCACCCCGGACATGATGGGCCAGGTCGGCCGTCTCGGCCGCAAGCTCGGCCCCCGAGGCTTGATGCCCAACCCCAAGACGGGCACTGTCACGGCGGACGTAGGACGGGCGGTCACCGACTTCAAGGGAGGACGGGTCGAGTACCGTGCCGACGCCCGGAGCAGGGGCGTGGTGCAGGTGCCGATCGGCAAGGTGAGCTTCGCCCGCGAGCAGCTCATCGACAACTTCCGCGCCGTGCTGGACGAGCTCCAGCGGGTGAAGCCGGCCTCGGCCAAGGGGCGCTACGTGAAGTCGGTGGCCATGTCCTCGACCATGGGGCCGGGTGTCGACGTGGACCCGGCCCGCCTGCGCATCGCCGACGAGGAGCTCGCCGCGGCAGGGAGCTAGACCCTGCGGGCGCCCCGGCGCCGGTCATCCCCGTAGCTGGTAACATTCGTCCCACATAACGCCGTAGACATCCGGTGCGCCGCGTCCAGTGGCGCCTAAGTGGACGGTAGCGCAAGCGCCGTCCGACCCGACGAGGCGAGCAGGCACTCCTGGGTTGGCGTGCGCGCTCGCGTGCAATTGACCGAGATAGGAGTGGCAATGGACAACCCGAGGCCGGAGAAGGCTGCGGTCGTCGAAGAGGTGAAAGCCCGCTTCGCCGAGGCGGACGCCGTCATCGTGACCGAGTACCGGGGGCTCAAGGTCAAGGACCTGGCTGTTCTCAGGCGCAGCCTGGCCCCGTTGGGTGGCGAGTACCGCATCTTCAAGAACACGCTCGTCCGCATTGCCGGCCAGGCCGGTCCGCAGGGACTGGCCGACATGCTCAGCGGCCCCACCGGACTGGCCTTCGTCCGTGGGGACGCCGCGGCGGTGACCAAGGCGCTGCGTGACTTCTCCCGGGCAAACCCGCTCCTTCTGATCAAAGGCGGGGTGCTCGGCAGTTCCGTCCTCAGCCCGGCGGAGACGGCCGCCCTGGCCGACCTGCCGTCGCGCGAGCAGTTGCTGGCCCGCCTCGCAGGCGGGTTCGCGGCCCCGATGCAGCAGATGGCCGGCCTCCTGGCCGCTCTGCCCCGCAACTTCGCCTACGGGCTCGCCGCCCTGCGTGACAAGCGCGCCGACGAGGCCGCCTGAGCGCCCTGCCCGGCGCCACCGTTCCAAGTTCTTCCCATCCCTCTCAACAACACCCAGGAGCAAAGAAACCAAATGGCTAGCACCCTCTCCCAGGAAGACATCCTCGAAGCCATCTCGGGCATGACCGTGCTCGAGCTGTCCGAGCTGCTGAAGGCGTTCGAGGAGCGCTTCGGCGTCACCGCCGCCGCTCCCGTCGCCGTGGCCGGCGTGGGCGGCCCAGCCGCCGGCGGCGATGCTGCCCCCGTAGTCGAGGAGCAGGACGAGTTCGACGTCGTGCTCACCGAGGCCGGCGACAAGAAGATCCAGGTCATCAAGGAGGTCAGGGCACTGACCAACCTCGGCCTCAAGGAGGCCAAGGACCTGGTCGACGGCGCTCCCAAGACCGTCCT
>JAKACE010000320.1 GCA_021821705.1 Actinomycetes bacterium
GGGCCCACGCCGACGGTCACCGTGTCGCCGTCTGTGTACTTGCCCTCCAGCAGGGCCAGAGCCAGGTTGTCCCCGATCGTGCGCTGTATCAGCCGCTTGAGAGGCCGGGCCCCGTAAACGGGGTCGTAGCCCAGGTGGGCAAGCCAGGCTTTGGCCGGTTCCGTGACAACCAAGCCGAGGCGGCGGGTAGCCAGCCGCTTGTCGAGGCCCCGCAACTGGATGTCTACGATCTTCGCGATGTCCTGCTCGGTCAGCTGGCGGAAGCGGACGATCTCGTCGATGCGGTTGAGGAACTCGGGCTTGAAAGCCTCACGCAGGTCGCCCTGGTAGTTGGACGTCATGATCAGTACGGCGTTGGTGAAGTTGACCGTGCGGCCCTGACCGTCGGTCAGGCGCCCATCGTCGAGCACCTGCAGCAGGACGTTGAACACGTCAGGGTGGGCCTTTTCGATCTCGTCCAGCAACACCACCGAGTAGGGCCGGCGCCGCACCGCCTCGGTGAGCTGGCCTCCCTCCTCGTAGCCGACGTAGCCGGGGGGAGCACCCACCAGCCGGGCGACAGAGTGCTTCTCCATGTACTCGGACATGTCGATGCGGACCATTGCCCGCTCGTCGTCGAAGAGGAAGTCGGCCACCGCCCGGGCCAGCTCCGTCTTGCCCACCCCGGTAGGGCCGAGGAACAGGAAGCTACCGATCGGCCGGTTGGGGTCCGAAAGGCCGCTGCGTGAGCGCCGGATGGCATTGGACACGGCCTTTACTGCCTCGTCCTGGCCGACCACCCGGTCGTGCAGGACGTCCTCCATCCTGACCAGCTTGGCCACCTCGCCCTCGAGCAAGCGGCTCACCGGCACTCCCGTCCACTTGGCGACGACCTCGGCCACGTCCTCCTCGTCGACCTCCTGCTTGAGCATCTTCTGGCCGGACTGCAGCTCCTCCAGCCGCTTGGTGGCCTCGTCTGCCTGGCGGGACACCTCGGGTATGCGCCCGTAACGGATCTCGGACGCCTTGGCCAGCTCGCCCGTCCGCTCGAAGCGTTCGGCCTCGCCCCGCAGCGACTCCAGCTGCTCCTTTAGGTCCGTGATGGCCGTGATGGCGTCCTTCTCGGCCTGCCAGTGCGCCTTCATGCCGTCCGAGGACTCCCGCAGGTTGGCCAGCTCTTCGTCGAGCCTCGCCAGACGCTCGCGCGACGCCTCGTCGGCCTCCTTGCCCAGGGCCACCCGCTCGATCTCGAGCTGGCGGATCCGGCGCTCCACGACGTCGATCTCGGTTGGCATCGAGTCGATCTCGATACGCAACCGGCTGGCTGCCTCGTCGACGAGGTCGATCGCCTTGTCGGGCAGGAAGCGCGCCGTAATGTAGCGGTCCGAGAGAACTGCCGCGGCTACGAGGGCGGAGTCGGTGATGCGCACGCCGTGGTGGACCTCATAGCGCTCCTTGAGGCCCCGCAGGATGGCGATGGTGTCCTCCACCGAGGGCTGGCCTACGTACACCGGCTGGAAACGCCTCTCCAGCGCCGCGTCCTTCTCGATGTGCTTGCGGTACTCGTCGAGGGTCGTGGCGCCGATCATCCTCAGCTCGCCCCTCGCCAGCATCGGCTTGATCATGTTGCCGGCGTCCATTGCGCCCTCCGCACCGCCTGCGCCCACGATCGTGTGCAGTTCGTCGATGAAGGTGATGACCTCACCGCCGGCGTCGGAGATCTCCTTGAGGACCGCCTTGAGGCGCTCCTCGAACTCGCCGCGGTACTTGGCTCCCGCCACCATCGAGCCGAGGTCGAGCGAGAGCACCCGCTTGCCCCGCAGGCCCTCGGGCACGTCGCCTTCCACGATGCGCCGGGCCAACCCCTCGACGATGGCCGTCTTGCCGACGCCGGGCTCGCCTATGAGCACGGGGTTGTTCTTGGTGCGCCGGGAGAGGACCTGGATGACCCGGCGGATCTCCTCGTCGCGCCCGACTACGGGGTCGAGCTTGTTGCGCCGGGCCTCCTCGGTCAGGTCGCGGCCGTACTTTTCCAGGGCCTGGAACGTCTCTTCGGGGTTCTGGCTCGTCACCCGGTGGCTGCCCCGAACCTGGCGTATGGCATCGAGCAGGTCGTCACGAGCCACGCCGACCTTGGCCGCCAGGGCCAGCAGGACGTGCTCTACCGACAGGTACTCGTCGGAGAGGTTCTGGCGCTCGCGGTCGGCGCGCTCCATCACGTCGCGGGCGTCTCGGGACATGGCCCCGCTGTCGCCCCCGTAGCTGTGAGGCAGCTTGCTCAGGGACTCCTCCACCCGGTTGCGCAGAGCAAGGGCGGCTACGCCGACCTTGGTGAGCACGGGCAGTACGGCCGTCCCCTCCTGGCCGATCAGGGCCAAGAGCAGATGGTCGGGGGTGACCTCGGGGTTGTGGCGGGCCTTGGCGTCCGCAAGTGCGGCGCCGACCGCCTCCTGTGCCTTCTGTGTCCAACGGTTCGCGTCGAGCGCCACCGTCGCCTCCTCTGATCAGATCTTCAACGTTGCGGGAGCCAGCGGACCGGGCTCATGTCCAGGGGGACCAGCTCGCGCCGGTAGTGCCGGTGGACCTGGTCGACAGCGGCCCGAGCCTCGGCACGGGCCTCGGCCAGCTCCTGGCGCAATCGGTCCACCTCGGCCTCCAGTTCGATCACGCGCCTCACGCCTTCGAGGTTGAGGCCGGCCGCTGTCAGGTCCTGTATCCGGCGCAGCACGTCGATGTCCTCGTCGCTGTAGCGCCGGCTGCCACCCAGTGTCCGCGCCGGTCCGAGCAGGCCTTTGCGCTCGTAAATGCGCAGGGTCTGAGGATGGACACCGGCGAGCTCGGCGGCCACGGATATGACGTAGACCGCCATCGACTGGTCTCGGTGGGCGCTCCTGCGCCCGGGCGACCGTCCGGGCGCGCTCGCCGACGGCGTCTTGGCTGCATCGCTCATGCGGTACCTGCCCCCAATTTGTCACGCAATTTCTGGCCCTCATCACCCGAGGCCCGGGCCAGGGCCTCGACGGCCCTGCGCTCGTCGGCCGAGAGCTTGGTCGGCACGTCTATGTCGAAGGTGACGAGCAGATCCCCGGGCTTGCCGGGTACGGGGACGCCCTGCCCGGGCACGCGGAAAGTGCGCCCGGCCCGGGTGCCTGCCGGCACCTTGACCGTCACCGTCCTACCGGACAGTGTCGGGACGGCCACCGAGGCGCCCAGGGCGGCCTCGGCGAAGGTGATGGGCACCTTGACCAGCAGGTCCCGTCCCTTCTGGGTGAAAACGGGATGTGGAGATATGTGTACGACGACGAAAAGGTCGCCC
Source organism: Actinomycetes bacterium (assembly GCA_021821705.1). Classification (GTDB taxonomy): domain Bacteria; phylum Actinomycetota; class Acidimicrobiia; order Acidimicrobiales; family Palsa-688; genus JAJZMF01. Next base: position 3,296 of record JAKACE010000320.1, read on the forward strand.
GGTGGCGCCCCGAAGCGGCCTGCGCCTCCGCGGCCCTTGACCCTGATGCGCTGGCCGTCCACGACCCCCGCAGGGATACGGGCTTTCACCTGGCGGGCGCGGCGTTCGACACCGCGGCCCTTGCAGGTGGGACATGGCACTTCGATCTGCATCCCGGTGCCGCCGCACGCGACACAGGGGTGGCTGAAGCTGAACATGCCCTGGTTCTCGTTGACAACTCCCTTGCCGCCGCAGACGGCGCAGACCGAGGGTGCCGTGCCCGGAGCCGAGCCGGAACCCCCGCAGGTCGAACAGGGCATGTCCGACACGACGTTGACCGTCGTGGTCACACCCTGCACGGCCTCCACGAAGGACAGGTGCAGTTCGGCCTCGACATCCTGGCCGCGCTGGGGCCCTGCCGCCTCGGCGGCCTGCCCGCCGGC
>JAKACE010000321.1 GCA_021821705.1 Actinomycetes bacterium
ATTCTGTACCCGATGGCGTCGAACAGGCCCGAAAACGTACAGCGTTCCCATTGCGGTACAGAGTTCGTAGGCGACCCGGCCCGCCGGCCCGACCCGCCGCGGCCGCCGCCGGCCCGCCGCCGGCCCTGCGCCAAAGCCGCAAAATACTTGACGGAGGTCAAATATCTCCTCTAGACTGGCGGGGTATGAGCGCGAAGTGGGACGAAATCGACCGCTATGTGGTGATCTCGGCGGACACTCACGCCGGTGCAGACCTGCTCGACTACAGGCCCTACCTGCCGAAGAGCCTCCACGACGAGTTCGACGCCTGGGCCAAGTCCTATGTCAGCCCATTCGACGACCTGATCATCGCCACGGCCAAGCGCAACTGGGACTCGGAGTTCCGCATCTCCGAGATGGACGCCGACGGCGTGTCCGGCGAGCTTTTGTTCCCCAACACGGTGCCCCCGTTTTTCCCGACCTCGCCGAACATCACTATCAGCCTGCCACGCACCAAGGACGAGTTCGAGAAGCGCTGGGCCGGGGTGCAGGCCCACAACCGCTGGCAGATCGACTTCGTCTCGCTCGCGCCGAAGCGTCGCAAGGGCCTGATCCAGATCTTCCCCAACGACGTCGACCTCGCCATGCAGGAGATCAAGTGGGGGGTCGAGCAGGGCTGCTTCGGCGGGGTCCTGGTACCGGCCGTCTCGCCCGGCGACGAGGTCGTCGCGCCGCTGTTCCACACCCGCTATGAGCCGCTGTGGGCCCTATGCCATGACCTGGACCTGACCGTGGTCCAGCACAGCGGCGCCGGCAGCCCGATCATGCCGATGGACCAGCCGGCGTCGAATCCGGTGCTCATAACCGAGATGGCCTCCTGGGCGCAGCGCACCCTCGGGCACCTGATCCTGGCCGGCGTGTTCGAGCGGTACCCGAACCTGCGCTTCGTGCCCACCGAGCAGGGGACGTACTGGGTCCGTATGCAGGTGGCGACCCTCGACGCCATGGTGCCCTCGATGAAGAAGAGCGCCGACAACCGTACCTACGGAATTTTCGGCGGCTCGTCGGTGGATGAGCTCACCCTGCTGCCGAGCGAGTACGTGAAGCGCAACGTCTACTTCGGGGCCTCGGCGTTCAGCCCCTACGAGGCCGACATGATCCGCTTCATGGGCGCCGACCACATCCTGTGGGGCAGCGACTACCCGCATGAGGAGGGCACCTGCCCGGACTCGAAAACCGCCATCCGGTGGGCCCTGCACGACCAGCCGGTCGAGAGCGTGCGGCAGATCCTCGCCGGCAACGCCGGCCGGCTCTACGGCTTCGACCTGGACGCCCTGGTCACGATCGCCCAGAAGATCGGACCCGCTGTCGCCGACGTGCACCAGCCTCTCGGGGACACCGGGTACATGGCCCCGCCGGCGTTCCAGTACCGGCCTTTCGAGGGCGGACTGGCCCTCAAACGCCTGGCCCCCGCCCTCGGCTAGCCCTGCACGGGACGCCCAAACCCCCCAGTCGGGGTCATAAGCGGTAGAACTGGCGGCGTGAACCCGCCGAAGAAGGAACAGAGGCCCGACGCCAGTACCGGCGCCTTTCAGGCCGACGCCGGTACATCGCCCATAGGGGGGAGCGCGTTCCCTCCCATTGGGGACTATGCGTTCCTGTCCGACTGTGAGTGCAACTGCCTCATAGCCCCGTCCGGGGCGGTGGAGTGGATGTGCGTGCCCCGCCCGGACTCGCCGAGTGTCTTCGGGGCCATCCTCGACCGGGGCGCCGGCAGCTTCCGGCTCGGGCCCTACGACCAGATGGTCCCGGCTGCCCGGCGCTACCTGCCGGGCAGCCTGATGCTCGAAACAACCTGGCAGACCCGCACCGGGTGGTTGATCGTGCGCGACGCGCTGTGCATGGGCCCCTGGCACAACCTGACCGAGCGCTCGCGGACCCACCGCCGCTCGCCGACGGACTTCGACGCCGAGCACTGCCTCCTCCGAACGGTCAAGTGCGTCAGCGGCACGGTGGAGCTGTCCATGAGCTGCGACCCGATGTTCGACTACGGGCTGAAGGAACCGGTGTGGGAGTACGAAGGGGAGGGCTACGGGCGGCTGGTCGCCACGGCCGACCAGCAGGACCTGCAACTGCGCCTCACCACCGACCTGCGTCCGGGGATAGAGCGCCGCGGCATCAAGGCCCGCACCCGGATGGTGGAGGACGAAGAACATTTCGTGGCCCTCTCGTGGTCGCACCTGCCGATGCCGACGACCTTCGGGGAGGCGGCCGAGCGCATGGTCCGCACGTCCGAGCACTGGCGCCAGTGGATCACCGAGGGGGAATTCCCCGACCACCGCTGGCGCAGCTACCTCCAGCGCAGCGCCCTGACCCTGAAGGGCCTGACCTACGCCCCGACGGGCGCCCTGCTGGCCGCCGCCACCACCAGCCTGCCGGAGACGCCGCACGGGGAGCGCAACTGGGACTACCGCTACGCCTGGGTCCGTGACTCGACCTTCGCCCTGTGGGGCCTCTACACCCTCGGTTTCGACCGGGAGGCGGACGACTTCTTCTACTTCATCAGCGACGCGTGCCAGGGTCACGACCTGCAGATCATGTACGGGGTGGGAGGGGAGCGGGACCTGAAGGAGCGGACCCTCACCCACCTCTCCGGTTACGAGGGTGCCAGCCCGGTGAGGGTGGGCAACGGGGCGTACAACCAGAAGCAGCACGACGTGTGGGGTGCGGTCCTCGACTCGCTGGTGCTGCACGCCCGCTCGCGCAGCAGTCTGCAGGAGTCGATGTGGCCGCTCCTGGTCCGCCAGGTGGAGGCCGCCGCCGAGCACTGGGAGGAGCCGGACCGGGGGATCTGGGAGGTCAGGGGGGACCCGCAGCACTTCACCAGCAGCAAGATGATGTGCTGGGTGGCCCTCGACCGCGGCGCCCGGCTCGCCCGCCTGTACGAGAAGCCGGATTACGCGGACAAATGGCAGGCCCTCGCCGACCAGATCCACGCCGACATATGCAACCGTGGCGTGGACGAGCGGGGTGTATTCGTGCAGTACTACGGGTCGAAGAACCTCGACGCCTCGCTGCTGCTGATGCCGCTGATGCGCTTCTTGCCCCCCGAGGACCCGCGCATCCAGGCCACGGTCCTGGCCATCGCCGATGAACTGACCGAGGACGGCCTGGTGCTGCGCTACCGGACCGAGGAGACCGGCGACGGCCTGCACGGCCACGAGGGCACCTTCACCATCTGCTCTTTCTGGCTGGTTTCGGCGCTGGTGGAGATCGGCGAGCTCGACCGGGGGCGCCGGCTGTGCGAGCGCCTGCTCTCGCTCGCCAGCCCGCTGGAGCTCTACGCCGAGGAGATAGACCCGAGGACCGGCCGGCACCTGGGCAACTTCCCGCAGGCCTTCACCCACCTGGCCCTGGTCAACGCGGTCATGCACGTCATCCGGGCCGAGGACGCCGAGGCTGAGGTGGCGGTGAACGTGCACGGCAACCCGATCACCATCTCCGTCGCCGGCCACCCCAAAAGCCAGCCCGAGGAAGGGCCTACAGCCAGCTGACCCGCGCTCCGGCCGGCGCCGGCTCGCCGGGAACCAGTTCGGGTGCCCGGCCGAGCTCCCCGTTCCGCACCCTGGCCAGCAGGTCCGCCACCGTCTCCACTATGCGCGGCGCGGCGGCCGCCATCTGGGCCGCGTCGTCGCGGCCGGCGGAGTCGGGGGGAAGCTCGGAGCC
>JAKACE010000322.1 GCA_021821705.1 Actinomycetes bacterium
CCAGTAGCGGCCGCCAGGCTGTGTCGTGCAAACCTATCGACAAACGGAGGAAGTCGTTGTGGGCCGGCCTGCGCTCCCATAGTCGCCGGCTCGGCAGGAAGGCGCGGCGAAGCAGCTCGTGCGCCGGGGGCGACTGGTCCCGCAGCGCCGTCTTCTCGGCCTGCCTCGCCCGGAGCGCCTCCTGCTCGAACTGCTCCAGCTGGCGCTGGAAAGCTCGGGAGGCGGCGCCCCGGGAGCGAGCGGACTTGCGGTTGTTCTCCCACCAGGTGCCCACCGCCATGACAGGCGATAACAGGGCGAACAGCGCGTAGAGGGCGCTGTGCATGGCCAGGACCATCACCAGGCCGAACACCAGTGGGGCGGCGACGGCGGCCACGCTCAGGGCCTGGCTCGGAGCTGACGGCGACGGCTCCTGGGGAGGCGACAGCGCCAGCGCGACGCGAGCCGGTTCGTTGCGTGGGGGCCGGTTGAAGTGCCATGTCCCGGTGCCGGACATTTCGGACCACAGGCCCACCCCTGGTGCCCGGTCCGTAGTGGGTGTCGTCGCTACGCTGACCACGGCGGCACCCAGGCGCACCGGCTCACCCGGGGCGAAGGTGCGCTCGGCCCCCGGCGGCACAGCTTCACCGTCGACCCATGTAACCCCCGCCAAGCTCAGGTCGGTGACGACGGGCTCGCCGTCGGGGCCTGCGGCCAGCCTGCAGTGCAGGGGTAAGACGGTTGGGTCGGGCAGGTTGAGGTCTGTGCCGGGCCCGTGGCCCACGGTCGTGCCCGTGGGTGCCAGCGGCAGGCAGCGGCCCGCCTCCATGCCTGTCAGGACGCAGGCCACCGGGCCGTCGGTCACCCTCGGCAGGACGAAGCCGGCAGGGAGGGGGAAGGGCGACAGCACGGCCCCTTCGTGCATGCCGGCGGCCAGCAGTGCCTCGCCGGCCGGGTGGTAAGCGCCGTCGAGGAACAGGCCCGACTCGTCCCCGCGGGCCAGACCCTGGCCGGCCAGGGCGGCCGTGAGGTCCGCCACTGTCGCTGCGGGCGAGGCGAAGTGGGCGTCGAAGTCCACCGCCTGGCCCGGTTTGAACCAAAGAAAATGAGCTCTCGAAAGTGCCGCTTGGGGAGCGGCCCAGGGCCTGCCTGCCGGCCAGTCGGGCTCGGGCGGCGTGATGGCGTCACCATGCGCAGCGGGACCGAAAGGGTCGAGGAAGACAGGCCGGCCGGGAGCGTCAGCGCCTGGCCCCGAGCTGCCGGCGCCGCCCACGGCCGCCCCGGCGGCCACAGGGTCGACCACGGTGCGGCCCCGGGCCGGTGGGGCGACGACCGATCGGCCGAAGGTGTGGGCGACCTGGGCGGGGGGGCCCGGCCGTGGACGCGTCGGTGCTGCCGGGGCGGCAACGCCGGGACCAGAGGCGCCAACGGCGCCGGCCGGGGGGTCGGGGGCGTCGCCCATCCGGACTGGTGAGCCGGGGCTTTGGCCGGAGGTCGGTCCTTCGTGCTCGGCGGCGATCGGGGTCGGCGGCCCGGGCAGGGGCGCTGGCGGCTGGCCGACGCCGGCCGGGAGCCCCTGGACGGCCGGCCTCGTGGGGACCAGCCCGAGGGCGGCCTCGACGGTTTGGAGGGCCTCGGCGAAGGCGCTCGCTGACTGGGGGCGGGCAGCGGGCTCCTTGGCCAGGGCCGCCAGCAGGACGGCCACGAAGCCGTCGGGCAGGGCCCCGGGTGGCGGTGCCGGCGCCGGCTCACGCAGTACACGCAGGACCTGGGAGGCGGGGGCCTCGCCTGGGCCGGGAGCGAAAGGGGCGCGCCCGCACGCCAGTTGGTAAAGGGCGGAGGCGAGGGCGTAGACGTCACTGGAGGGGCTGAGAGGGTGGCCCTCGAGCGCCTCGGGCGGGGCATGCAGGGCAGTGAAGCCGAACAGGCCCTCACTCGACTGGGCCAACGCCTGGAGCGTGGACATGCCGAAGTCCGCCAGGACGGGTTCGCCGAATGCGGAGACGAGCAGGTTGCGCGGTTTGATGTCCCGGTGCAGCAATCCCTGGCGGTGGGCGCTCTCGAGGGCGCCGCATACCTTCACCCCCGTGGCGAGGACCTCCTCGAGCGGCAGCGGCCCGTTCCGCCCGGCGCGATCGGCTAGCGACTCCCGGCAGAGTTCGAGCACCAGGACTGGGCGGCCGTCGGTGGTGACGAAACTGCCGTAGAGGGTGGCGATGTTGGGGTGGCTGCCGAGGCGGGCCAGGGCGTCCAGCTCGTGGTCGAAGGCGGCCGCCAGCTCTCGTCCGCCCTCGCCTACGGTCGCCAGCTTGAGCACCTTGAGCGCCACCGGCCGACCAGTGGCAACCTCGGTGGCGCGATAGACCGTGGCGAAGGTGCCGTTGGCTAGTTCGCTGAGGTCGCCGTAGCCGGTCAGGCCGGCTGGGGTCGTCTCCTCGGGTCTCTTCTTCATGAGCTGGGCAAGGCTGGCTGGTGCTGGGGCCGCTCGAGCCTGCAGCCGCCAGCAGATCGTAGGCCGCGGGGGCGGGGCCGAGCGACCAGGGCGTGTAAGATCGTATGCAGTTGCGTGCCGGGTGGGCCAACGTCGTCCCGATTCGGACCGGTAGACCGAGGATTACTGGGAGGGTAGTCGAGACGATGGCTCACGCCGATAGTGGCTCGCACCTGGGCGCGCAGCGCCCCGGGCAGGCCAGAGGCCTCTACAGGCCCGACATGGAGCACGACGCCTGCGGCGTTTCCTTCGTTGCTGACATGCGTGGCCGGGCAAGCCATGCCATGGTGCAGATGGGCCTCGTCAGCCTCTGTCACCTCGAGCACAGGGGGGCCAAGGGCGCCGACCCGGCCACCGGTGACGGGGCCGGGGTGCTGGTGCAGGTGCCCGACAGGTTCCTGCGCTCGGTCGTCGGCGAGCACCTGCCACCCGCCGGCCAGTACGTGACCGGTATGGCGTTCCTGCCTGCCGACGCCGGTGCGGCCGACGCCGCCTGCCGGCGCGTCGACGCAATGGCGGCCGAGGAGGGCTTCGATGTCCTGGCCTGGCGGGAGGTGCCGGTGGCCAGGGACCTGCCGGGAGCCGGCGCCCGCGATGTCATGCCGGAGTTCCGCCAGGTGGTGCTGAAGGGCGGGGCGGGGCAGTCCGGTCTCGAGCTGGAGCGCATGGCCTTCGTCCTGCGCAAGCGAGCCGAGCACGAGGTCGACGGCGTCTACTTCGCGTCACTGTCGGCCAGGACGATGGTCTACAAGGGCATGCTGACGGCCCCCCAGCTCCCGGACTTCTTCCCCGACCTGTCCGACCCGCTGTTCGAGTCGGGCCTCGTGCTGGCCCACGCCCGTTTCTCGACCAACACCTTCCCCAGCTGGCCGCTGGCTCACCCCTACCGCTACGTCGCCCACAACGGCGAGTTCAACACGGTCCAGGGCAACCGCAACTGGATGAAGGCCAGGGAGGCGATGCTGGCCAGCGACTTGTTCCCGGGCCGCTTGGAGCGCGCCTTCCCGGTCGTGACGCCCGGAGGCAGCGACTCGATGAGCTTCGACGAGGTGCTGGAGCTGCTGCACCTCGGTGGCCGCCCGCTGCCCCACGCCGTGCTGATGATGGTGCCGGAGGCCTGGGAGAACAAGGCCGACCTGTCACCCGAGCGACGGGCCTTCTACCAGTACCACGCCTGCCTCATGGAGCCCTGGGACGGTCCGGCGGCGGTCGCCTTCACGGACGGGACGC
>JAKACE010000323.1 GCA_021821705.1 Actinomycetes bacterium
AAACGGCGCCTGACACGCAAAATTGCGTGGCACGCAACCAGAGGTTACGCTAGAAGCCCGATGAGGACGAGAGCGCCCACCGGGGCCACCGAGGCACCGGAGACAGCTGGGCTCGGGCCGCATGCCTCCACCGGCCTCGATGTGGACCGGGTGGCTGATGTGGGTGCGCAGGCCGTGACTGCCGTGCAGGCACAGGGGCCTGCGGCTCTCGAGGTCGCCCATGCCCACGGCCTGAGGGAGCGTAAGAAACAGGCGACGCGCGGAGAGCTCAGCCGGGCGGCTCTGCGCCTCGCCATGGAGCGGGGCCTGGACAACGTCCTGGTGGAGGACATCGCAGCAGCGGCGGACGTGTCACCTCGCACCTTCAACAACTATTTCACCACCAAGTACGAGGCTATTTGCGCCCTCGGTGCCGAGCGCGCCAGCCAGATCGGCGATACGCTGCGGCGACGCCCGGCCGGGGAGGGGTTGTGGCAAGCCCTCACGGCAGCCGTCGTCGCCCATTACGAGACGGGCCAGTTCTGCGACCCGGCGGCAATGGCATCGCTGAAGATGATGCTGACGTCGCCCCAGTTGCGCGGTGAGCACCAGCGCATCGTGACCACCATGCGCGAAGCGCTGGCGGCGGCCATAGCCGAAAGGATGGCGGCGGCGGGCGTGGACAGTGCGGGTGTCGACCTGGGCCTGCGAGCCGAGGTCCTGGCGGCCGCTGTGACCGCCACCGCCCAGGTCGCCGTCAGGCGCTGGTTCGCAGCGACGCCTGCCACGGCGCTGCGCCCGCTGCTCGAAGACGCTCTGGCCCACCTGCAGGCCGCCCTGAGGGCCCCGGAAACGACCGTACCCCCCACCACCGACGGCTCGGCGACGTGACCCGGGCGTTGGTGGCGGCCACTGCTGGAGAAAGGGCCCAACTGCCGTGCTGATCAAGCTTCTGCGTGCCTACCTGCGCCCATACCGGCGCTGGATCACAGCCGTCATGGTGCTGCAATTGCTGCAGTCGGCCGCCAGCCTGTACCTGCCCACTCTCAACGCCGACATCATCGACAACGGAGTGGTTAAGGGCGACACCAACTACATCTGGGCTCATGGCCTGCTGATGCTTGTCATCACCCTCGGCCAGGTCGCCTGCTCCGTCACTGCCGTCTATTTCGGTGCCCGGGCCGCCACGGCCCTCGGACGTGACCTGCGCACAGGGATCTTCCACCATGTGCAGGACTTCTCGGCCCGAGAAGTCGCCCACTTCGGCACGCCGTCGCTCATCACCCGCACGACCAATGACGTGCAGCAGGTGCAGATGTTGGCGCTCATGAGCTTCACCCTCATGGTGGCCGCGCCCATCATGGGCGTGGGCAGCATACTCATGGCCCTCAACCAGGACGTCGAGCTCTCCTCGTTGCTCCTGGTGATAGTGCCCGTGCTGACGGCGGTCATTGCCCTGATCGTCTCGCGGATGAGGCCGTTGTTCCGCCAGATGCAAAAGCGCATCGACCGCATCAACCTGGTGCTGAGAGAACAGATAAGCGGGGTACGCGTCATCCGGGCTTTCGTGCGCGACGACTGGGAGAGGGAGCGCTTCGGCCGAACGAACGACGAGCTCTACCGGGTATCGCTCGGCACAGGCCGCCTGATGGCGTTCATGTTCCCCTCGGTCATGGGCATCGTCAACTTGGCCAGCATCGCCACCCTGTGGTTCGGCGGCCATCTGGTGAGCAGCGGCAACATGCCCGTCGGCGCTCTCACCGCCTTCCTCACCTACCTGGTGCAGGTCCTCATGTCGGTGATGATGGCGACCTTCATGTTCCTGATGGTCCCGCGCGCCGAAGCGTCCGCCGAGCGGATAAACGAGGTCCTCGAGACGGTACCGACGGTCGCGCCACCGTCCAGGCCGGTCAACCTGCCTCATCCCCGGGGCGTCCTGGAGCTGAAGGGTGTCGAGTACCGTTACCCGGGCGCCCAGGACCCCGTACTGCGCAACGTCGACTTGGTGGCCAGGCCCGGCGAGGTGACGGCGATCATCGGTAGCACCGGGAGCGGCAAGACCACCCTGCTCAACCTGGTGCCACGCCTGTTCGACGCCACTGCCGGCGCGGTGCTGGTCGACGGCACAGACGTGCGGGACCTCGACCCCGCCCAGCTGTCGCTGGCCATCGGGTTGGTGCCGCAGAGGCCGTACCTGTTCTCGGGCACGATCGCCTCCAACCTGCGCTACGGCAACGAGCAAGCCACCGACGACGAGCTGTGGGCGGCCCTCACCACCGCCCAGGCCCGCGGCTTCGTAGAGGACATGCCCGAGCAGCTGGAGACGCCCATCGCCCAAGGCGGTACCAACGTGTCCGGCGGTCAGCGCCAGCGGGTGGCCATCGCCAGGGCACTCGTGCACCGGCCGGCGATATACCTCTTCGACGACTCGTTCTCCGCACTCGATTACAGCACCGACGCCGCCCTGCGTGCCGCCCTGGCCCGTGACACCGCTGGTGCCACGGTGGTGATCGTCGCCCAACGGGTCAGCACGATCCGCAACGCTGACCGTATCGTCGTGCTGGACCGGGGCGAGGTGGTAGGCACCGGTACCCACCCCCAGCTCATGGCCACGAACGAGACCTACCGCGAGATAGTCCTGTCGCAGCTGACCGAGGAGGAGGCGGCATGAGCCGCCCACGGCCATCAGGACCGGCCGGCCCCGGTCGCCGCGACGGCACCGCTCCCACCTCCGCCCCAGGTGGTACGGCCGCGAGCCCCGGGAACGCTGCGCCGGTGGGCGAGAGGCCGGTACCGGCCCGAGTCGGCCCCCAGGCCAGGGGCTTCGGACCGGCCCGGATGATGGGCGGCGGCCCGGTCGACAAATCCCTCAACTTCGGCCCGTCGGCCCGCCGGCTACTGGCCGAGCTCGGGCCCCACAAGCTGCGGGTGAGCCTCGTGCTCGTCCTGGCAGCTATCTCGGTCGGCTTCTCCGTCCTGGGGCCCCGCCTGCTCGGCGACGCTACCAACCTCATCTTCGGCGGCTACATCGGCAAGCGAATGCCCGCGAACGCCTCCCTTCCAGCGGTGCTGGCGCACCTGCGCCAGCGGGGCCAGGGCAACGTCGCCTCCATGATCCAGTCGATGCACGTTCACCCCGGCCAAGGCATCGACTTCGGCCACGTAGGGCGGGTCCTGGCGATGGTCTTGGCCGTCTACGTTGTGTCCTTCGGCGCCTCGCTGGCGCAGGGCCGCCTCACTGCCTACGTCGTACAAGGCGCGGTGGCCCGCCTGCGCGAGAAGGTGCAGACCAAGCTGTCCCGCTTGCCGCTCAGCTATTTCGACGGCCAGCCGCTGGGCGAAATCCTGAGCCGGGTGACCAACGACATCGACAACATCGCCCAGTCCATGCAGCAGACGATGGGCCAGGTCGTCAGCTCGCTTATGACCATCGTGGGCGTGCTGGTCATGATGTTGCTCATCTCGCCCGTGCTGGCCGTGATCGCACTGGTGACCGTACCCGTGTCGGTCTTCGTTGCCGCCGTGATCGGCAAGCGCTCGCAACCGAACTTCGTCGAGCAGTGGGCGACGACAGGCCGGCTCAACGGCCACATCGAGGAGATGTACACCGGTCACGCCCTGGTCAAGGTCTTCGGCCGGCGCAAGGAGGCGGAGGCAGTCTTCGCCGAGCACAACGACGCCCTCTACCGGTCCAGCTTCAAGGCGCAGTTCATCTCCGGC
>JAKACE010000324.1 GCA_021821705.1 Actinomycetes bacterium
GGAGCACCTCGCGAACATGCTCGTCGCCTGCGCCGACCCGGTGAGCGGCGAACCTATAGGGGCTGCGCCGAGAGCGCCGCGCGGTGGCCTGCCGGTGGCCGGCTTCGACCTGACCTTCAGCCCGTCCAAGTCGGTCTCGGTGGCCTGGGCCCTGGCCGACCAGGGCACCAAGGCGGTGGTCCACGAGTGCCACCGGCGTGCCATCGAGGTGGCCCTGGCCTGGGCCGAGGCGGAGGTGTTCCGCTCGCGCTCGGGGGCGAACGGGATGGTCGAGGAAGACGTGAGTGGGGTCGTGGCCGCCAGCTTCACCCACTGGTCGAGCCGGGCCGACGACCCCCAGCTCCACGACCACGTCGTGGTCTGGAACCGGGCCCGCAGCGTCTCCGACGGCCGCTGGCGGACCCTCGACTCCCGCGCCATCTTCAAGGCCACGACCACGCTGTCCGAGCTGCACCAGGGGGTACTGGCCGACCTGCTCGCCGGCGCTTTGGGCGTCGGTTGGGAAGCACGGGCCCGGCGCCACTCGGCCAGGCCCCGCTACGAGCTGGCCGGCGTCCCCGAGGCCCTGATGGCCGAGTTCTCCCAGCGGGCGGGACAGGTTGCCGACCACGTCGCGCTCCTGCGGGAGGCGTTCGTGGCCGCCCACGGCCGCGCCCCGAGCCCGGTCGAGGACATGCGCCTGCACCAGCGGGCGACCCTGGCCACCCGGCCGGCCAAGTCGCATACCGGCCTGGCCGAGCTGACCGAGGCCTGGCGCCAGCGCGCCGATGCCTACGTGCCCATGGCCCGACAGGTGGCCTGGGTGGAGAGCCTGGCCGGAAGATGCGACCTGCCGCCGCTGCGGTCAGACGACCTGAGCGACGACATCCTGGCCGACGCGGCCCAAGCGGTGCTGGCCGAGGTGGCCGAGCGCCATGCCACCTTCAGCCGCATGAACGTGGCCGCCGAAGCGCACCGGGTGCTGCACGCCGCACGCTTCGCCGGCCCGGCCGAGCGCATCGAGGCCGCCGACCGCTTGACGGCCCTCGCCATCGGGCAGTGCGTGGCCATCTCGGCCCCGGCGACCTGCCACACGCCGGCACGCTACGTACGTGCGGACGGGACGTCACGGCTCCGTCCAGGGAGCCGCACGCTCTACACCACCCAGGGCCTCCTCGACGCAGAGGCACGCCTGCTCGCCGCCGGTCGGGCGCTCGGGGCGCCGAGGGTGAGCCTGGGCACCGTTGCCCGGGCCACGGGGACGGGCCTGGCCGCCGACGGCTACGTGCTGAGCGACAGCCAGGCCCTGGCGGTGGAGAAGGTGGCCACCTCGGGGCGCTGGCTCGACCTCCTGGTCGGCCCGGCAGGGACGGGCAAGTCCACCACCATGGCCGCGCTGCGGGCCGCCTGGGAGGCCGAGCACGGCCCTGGCTCGGTCATCGGCCTGGCCCCCTCGGCCAGCGCCGCCGAGGTGCTCGGCCGCGAGCTCGGCGCCCCGACCGAGAACACGGCCAAGTGGCTGACCGAGCACCGCCGGCTCCCCGAGCTGGTCGCCCGCCAGAAAGAGCTGGCCGACGCCGCCGCCCGGCTCGCCGCGTCAACCTCCCCCAAGGCGAAGAGGTTGCGGGCGGCTCTCTCGTCACTGGAGGAGGCCATCGAGGCCCGCCGCCTGCACGCCGGCCAGCTCGTGGTCGTCGACGAGGCCAGCCTGGCCGGGACCTTCGCCCTGGACGAGCTGGTGGGCGCGGCACGGGAGGCGGGGGCGAAGGTATTGCTCGTCGGGGACTGGGCCCAGCTGGAGGCGGTAGAGGCCGGTGGGGCTTTCCGCATGCTGGCCGACGACCGCGCCGGCAGCGTGGCCGAATTGCGTGAGGTGCGCCGTTTCGACGAGGCATGGGAGCGGTTGGCCAGCGTCGAGCTGCGCCTCGGGCACGCGTGCGCCATCGACGCCTACGAAGCGCACGGGCGCGTCCTCGGCGGTGAGCGCGAAGCCATGCTCGACGCCCTCTACCGGGCCTGGCGGGCCGATGTCGCCGCCGGCCGCTCCAGCCTCATGGTCGGCGCGGACAGCGTCACCGTCTCCGAGCTGAACGCCAGGGCCAGGGCCGACCGGGTGGCGGCCGGCGAGGTGGCAGCGCAAGGCCTGGAGGTCGCCGACGGCCAGGTCGCCGGGGTGGGCGACCAGGTGGTCACCCGGGAGAACAACCGGCTGGTGGCAACCGGCAGGCGCTGGGTGAAAAACGGCGACCGCTGGGTGGTCACCGCCACCAACACCGACGGGAGCATGGCGGTACGCCGTGCCGACGGCCACGGCGAGGTCGTCCTCCCGGCCGGCTACGTGCGCGACCACGTGGAGCTGGCCTATGCCACCACTGCTCATCGCGCCCAGGGCCGCACCGTCGCCACGGCCCATGCCATGGTGGCGCCGACCACCACACGCGAGGTGCTCTACGTCGCCGCCACACGCGGGCGCGAGGCGAACCGGCTGTACGTGGACACCAGCTTCGACCCCGACCCGGCAACCGCGCACGAGGAGGCTACGGCTCCCCAGAGCGCAAGGGAGGTACTGGCAGCCGTGCTCCGGAGGGAGGGGGGCGACTTGTCGGCCCACGAAGCGTTGCGGCGGGCCGAGCAAGAGGCCGTGAGTTTCTCGGTGCTGGCGGACGAGTACCGGACGATCGCCCGAGAAGCCCAGCAGGCCCGCTTCGACGAGCTGTTAGGGCGCTGCGGGTTGGGCCAGGGCGAGCTGGCCGCGCTGCGGTCCAGCGCGGCCTACGGGCCGTTGCTGGCGGCGCTGCGCGAGGCGGAGGCACGCGGGCTCGAGGTCGGGCCCGCGCTGCCGGGGCTCGTGTCTGGCAGGCCCACGGACGACGCCCAAGACCTCGCCGCAGTGCTGCACAGCCGGGTGGACCGATGGACGGCCGCCACCCACCGACATAATGACGATGGGGGCCTCGTAGCCGGGCTCGTGCCCCGGGCGCTGGGCGTCACCGACCCCGACATGGCACAAGCCCTGCACGAGCGGGAAGTGGTGATGGCGCTGCGGGCGAGAGAACTGGCCGAGGCAGCCGTAACGCGAGGTGAGCCGTGGGCTCTTAGCCTCGGCCCACCGCCGAGCGAGCCGGCGCGCCGTGAAGCGTGGTGGCGGGCCGTGTCCACCGTCGCCGCCTACCGGGAGGGCTGGCACATCGAGGCCGATGGGCACCATCTCGCATCCGGAGAGCCTGTAGAGGGCCTACAGGACTTGGTGTACCTCCGGAGAGCCCAGGCGGCAGTCCGCTGCGCTCGTACCCTGGTGGAAACTTCGTCCCGCGCCGAGATAGGGGAGTACGCCTCCGCGCCCACGGGGGGTCAGGACACGGTGGCCTCGGTAGGGGGTGGACCGATTTTCGGGTTATGAGACCGAGACTGTTGTTTGGCAGTCACCACTCGTGACGGCCGTCTGACGGTGCCCGGCCTTGGGTCAGCATTTACGAGAGCGGGAAAGCGAGCCCGTCCCTCGTGATGTCCACTAGCACCGCCCGGTCGAGCCAGCGGTTGTTGACCTCGCAGGTGGTCTCGGAGGCAAAGAGGCAGGCGTGGCAAGCCGCGGCGTGCTGTTCCTCGGAGGGTGCGATGGGCACGTGCTCGGCGCAGAGCGGGTCCGAAGAGCACCGCCGGCCGTCCTCCAACGCCTGGTCGAGCAACCGCTTCAGGAACGTCGGCTGGCCCAGGGCGAC
>JAKACE010000325.1 GCA_021821705.1 Actinomycetes bacterium
GCGGTTCAGAGCGAGACGGGTACGAAGTTGCCGTGAGCGGTGTAGGCGGACCACTGGGCGCCGTGCTCACGGAGCCGACGTGCTGTGCTGTCTGCCACGGCGACACGGCGCACCGGCAGCGCCACCACCACGAAGCCGTCCTCGACCAGCCTGGCCAGGCCACGCAGGTGCTCGATGTTGTGCGAGAACAGCCACGACGCCAGCCGTGCTGCACCCGCCACCTCGCCCGGGCCAAGCAACCGGGCCCCGTCCGGCCCTGCGAAGACCCACGTACGGCCACGCAGTTCCTCCCCGTCCGGAAGCGCCGCCAGGGCGGTCTCGACCGACGCCATGTCCTCGAAGACGGCGAACAACCTGTGGCTGCGGGGCAGGAAGAACCGGCTCGGCTGGGGGCCAGGGGGCTTGGGCCTCCGATCCGTCCTGGCCATGTCGATCCCCTCCGGTGCTGGCCCGCTCGTGCCGGTCACCTGGGCTGATCCTACCGCCACACCGGTGCCACGGCCCGCTCTCCCGGCCCCGGTGCCGCCGCATGCCCGCCGTGGGCGGCGTCCTGCTGGTGGCGGTGTTGGGGCTGAATGCGATATTCGTCAGGATGTGGAGGCGACCGCCCTATAGGTACGAAGGCGAGTACAGGAAACCGTGGGACGACGCCGCAAGCCTGACCAGACAAAGAGCGGAGCAGGCCAGGAGGGCGGCGGTCACCGTCGGCGGCCCCGACCAGGACCAGAACATGGGGCCCGGCGGGAGCGATCGGCCGCCATGACGCTCCGAAGGGGAGCGGGGCACCGAACGAACGAGCGGGCGACGGGGATCGAACCCGCATGACCAGCTTGGAAGGCTGGAGCTCTGCCATTGAGCTACGCCCGCGTGAGGCGTCGGCGGGCAAGCTTACCATCGGAGGCGAAAGCCCAGCTCAGCTGCATGCGACCGGTCAAGCCGCCCTACTGCCCGGCAGGGGCCGCCTGTAGCCGGGCCTTCCTCCACCCGGCGGCTGCAACCGTGGCCAGCATCCCGGCCAGCGCGTAGCCGCCGAGGACGAGTGCCTGGTGCAGCACGCCGGCTGCCGGGAAGTACTCGATGGTGCGGACGGCTGTCGTCCCGGCCCCGGGGGGCAGCCACTGGCCCACGGCCCTCCAGAAGGCCGGCAGCAGCGGGGTGGGGTAGGCGCCACCGGCGCTCGGGTTGCCCAGCACGACCAGGACCAGGATCACCAGGCCGATGCCCACGACTCCGGCGAAGGCCTCCAGGCCCATGGAGAACGCCCCCACTCCGAAGACGGTAAGGGTGCCGAGGGCGGCAAGGGCGATGGTGTGCAGCGGCAGGGCACCGACCGAGCGGACGACGAGGGCCCCGCCGACGCCGGAGAGCACGGAGTAGGCGGCCAGGGCGCCGAGACGCACCAGGGCGTCCCGCCTGCTCCGGGGGCGGGGGCCGATGCTGACGGCCAGTATGGAGGCGAGCAGGTAGCCTCCCACGCTCCAGCCCACGACCAGGTAGAAGCCCGAGAGCCCGCGGGCGTCGCCGCTGCTTTCCGGGCGCACATCCGTGACCGTGGCCTGCATATGCTCCGAGGCGGCGAAGGCCTGGCCCACGGTTGCGACCGCGTCCGACATGGCCCCCCCGTCGCCGCCGGCCACGAGGACCTGGAGCCCGCGCCGTGTTACCACCAATGCCCCGTCGACGCTCTCGTTGTCGATAAGCCTGACTGCGTCGGCCCGGGCGGCGACCACCCGGGAGCTGACGGGCCGGCCCGGGAGCCGGTCGAGGCCGGCGCTCATGGAACGTGCCGACGGCCCGGGTGCGACCACGGCCACGGGCGCCGAATGAGGCACGGGATGGTGGAAGGCGCCAACGTAGCTGCCTATGAAGCCCAGCTGGATGCCGAGCACGCCGAGCACCAGGAGCACGATGCGGGGCCCGAACGAAGCATGCAGCTCCCGCCCGCCCCCGGGAGTTGCCGCCCCGAACCCCTCTGGCGTCGCGACGGGCCCCGGCTCAGCCGGCACCGCCGAGGCCGGCTCCGGGGTCGCCGCTGGGCTACGCCCTGGCGGTAGGGCCTGGCTGGTCCCGGTCGAACCCTCGGCTGCCTTCCTGGGTGAAGCCTCAGCGACCATCATGTCCGCCCTTTCTACGTTCGTCGTGGACCGCGGTGCCAGCCCGTAGGGCCGGGCCCCGTCGCTTCGCCGGCCCTCCTTGGCAGGTGCCGGGCCCTGTCCAGTCAACTTGGCTGAGTTAGCCAAATGATGAGTCAATATGTACAGTCAGCGCACTAGTTTTGTCCTAAATGGACAACACAGGTGGTACCAAGGGGCGACGGGACGCCGTCAGGCTCGGTGAGCCGACTGGGGACGAGCGGCTCCGCCAGCTGGCACGGCGGGCGGCGGCCGACCCGGCCCTGGCCGCCCGGGCGCTGGAGGCGGCCCGTTCTGCTGGCACCGACCTGGTCGCCCTCGACCCCGCCGACGCCCGCCACCATCTGGGGGCGGTGACCTCCGTCGTGGTCGGGGCCTTCGCCGACCACCGTCCACTGAGCAGGGCCGAGCGCCAGGTGGTCGCCGACCTCGGTACCGACCGGGCCCACCAGTACGTGCCCCTGCCGGCCGTGCTCTCGGGCTTCCAGGCGGCCCGCAACGAGTTGCTGCGGGCGCTGGTGGCCAGCGCGCGCGCCGACGGAGTCGGTGCCGGGGCTCTGGTGGACGGCCTGGTGGAGCTGGACTCGTTGCTGATCGACGTACAGCAGGAGCTTGTGCAGGCCCATGTCCAGGCCGAGGCGGCCCTGCGTTCGACCACGAGGGACGTCCAGGCCGGTGTCGTGCGCCAGGTCCTGCTGGGGTCACAGCCGGCGCCGGGGCCGGCCCAGTTGGCTCGGGCCGGCCTGGACGCCCGTCACCCCTACCGCTGCCTGGTCAGCACCAGTACCGAGCCCGAGACAATGGAGGCAACGGAGCGTTACCTGGTGCGGGGCGGGGCCCGCACGGCGGTACTGGACGGTTGCGTCGTGGGGCTGACGGCGCTGGCCCTCCCCGGCGCCGGCCTACCGGACGGGCTCCTGGTCGTCAGCCCTCCTGCGGCTCTCGACAGGGTGGCGCCGCTCTACAGGCTGGCCCTCCATGCACGCGACAGCGCCGCGGCCCGAGGCATCAGCGGCGCTCAGCGGTTGGAGGACCTGGCCCTGGTCAGCGCCGGCTCGGCTCTATCGGACCTGGGCGTAGCCCTGAGCGAGAGCGTGGAGGGCCTCGTGGGGCAGGGTCGAGCCTACGAGCGCGAGCTGGTGATGACCGCCCTCGATTACCTCGAGCACGGGGGTGGTGCGCAGGCGACGGCCCTACGTCTCCATACGCACCTCAACACCGTCAAGTACCGGCTGCGGCGCCTCAGCGCCAAGTCTCCGTGGCTGGCGGCGGCACTCGTTCCGGGCGCCGGGCTCCACGAGCGGTTCGGGGCCTGGCTGGCCTTGTCGGCGTGGGCCGGCTCACCGCCAGGTTCGATAGCGAAGGTGCCTGGACGCAGGCGCTAATTGGTCGGTTCGGGAGTCAGGCGCAGGTAGGGCTTCTTGGTATCGAACCCCTGGGGGAAGAGCTGGCGGGCCTCGTCGTCACTGAGAGCGGGCGCAACGATGACCTTTTGCCCGTGCTCCCAGTCCGCCGGGGTGGCCACCTTGTACTTGTCGGTCAGCTGCAGCGAATCGATGACCCGC
>JAKACE010000326.1 GCA_021821705.1 Actinomycetes bacterium
GGCTCGGAGAAGATGTCCTGCTCGAGCTCGCCCCAGCTCTCGTCCTCGCTGGCGACCTGCTCGGCCTGGATGCGCAGCAGCTGCTTCTTGTAGTTCCACTCGTAGAGAGCCTTGGACTCGTCGAGGCCTTCGTAGCACTGGAGCCGCACCAGCCTGGCGCCGGTCATCTCGGCGACCGACTTGGCCAGCTGGGTCTTGCCCGTACCTGCGGGGCCCTCGACGAGCACGGGCTTGCCCAGCCGGTCGCCGAGGAAGACGACCGACGCGATCGACGCGTCGGCCAGGTAGCCGACACCCCCGAGGGCGGCCTTCACCGCCTCCGGGCTCTCGAACCTGGTCCCCGGTGCCCCTGTCGTGCTCATCCGGGCCATGTTAGGGGTGGCCGGCCGGCGGATGGCCGCCAATAAACCACCCCGGGTTGCGCCTGCCGTCAGCTGCGGATCTGCCCGGTCCCCATGACGACGTACTTGGTGGTGGTGAGCTCGCGCAGGCCCATCGGGCCCCGGGCGTGCAGTTTCTGGGTGCTTATGCCGATCTCGGCACCGAAGCCGAACTGCTCCCCGTCGGTGAACCGGGTGGACGCGTTGACCATGACCGCTGCCGCGTCCACCTCCCGGGTGAAACGTCTGGCCGCGTCGAGGTCCCGGGTGACGATGGCCTCGGTGTGGCCGCTGCTGTAGCGCTGCACGTGCTCGATCGCCGCGCTCAGGTCGTCCACGACCTTCACGCTCAGTACCAGGTCCAGGTACTCGCGGCCCCAGTCGTCCTCTGCGGCCGGCTCCATCGTGGGCACCAGGGCGCAGGCCGTCTCGTCGCCCACCAGCCTCACGCCGGCGAGGGCTTGCGCCACCCGGGGCAGGAAATCGGGTGCGACCCGGCGGTGCACGACGAGCGACTCCGTGGCATTGCAGACGCTCGGGCGCTGGGTCTTGCCGTTGACCGTGATCGACACGGCCATGTCGAGGTCGGCCGAGGCGTCGACGTAGACGTGGCAGTTGCCGTCCCCGTCGATCACGTAGGGCACGGTGGCGTTCTCTAGCACCGCCTGGACCAGCGACGGGCCTCCCCGGGGGATGAGGCAGTCGATCACGTCGCGCAGGCGCATGAACTCTCGCGCCGACTCGTGGCTGGTGTCCTCGACCAGTACCACGCAGTCCTCGGGCAGCCCGGCCTTCGCGATGCCCTCGCGCAGTACGGCCGCCACGGCCCGGTTGGAGTCGAGAGCGGCCGAACTACCTCTCAGGAAGGCGGCGTTGCCCGACTTGAGGCATAGGCCGGCGGCGTCGCTGGTCACGTTGGGCCGGTTCTCGTAGATGATGGCCACGACGCCCAGCGGCACGCGCACCCGCTCGATGCTCAGCCCGTTGGGCCTGGTCCAGCCCCCGGTCACCTCCCCGACCGGATCGGGGAGAGCGGCCACCTGCCTGAGCCCGGCGGCCATGGACGCCACCCTGGCCTCGTTCAGGCGTAACCGGTCGACCACGGTGGGGCTGCTCCCCGAGGCCGCTGCCCGCTGCACGTCCGTGGCGTTGGCGTCCAGGATCTCCTCGCAGCGGTGCTGCAACAGGTCCGCCGCCGCCAGGAGGGCGGCGTCCTTGGTGCCCGTTGCCGCCAGCGCCAGTGCCCGGCTGGCGCTCTTGGCCCGCCGCCCGAGATCGCTCACGGAGGTCATGGCCAAGCCTACCGCCCGCCCTCAGCCGCTGTAGCCGGCGGCGGCTGCGATGGGGGCTGTGCCGGTACGGCCTGCGGCCGAGCCTCTGTAGGGCGCGTCCCCGTATGCGAACACGCCGCCGTCGCGGGCTATGAGCCAGTAGCCCCGGCCATCGGTCGTCGACGCCATGGCCACCATGGGCTGGGCCAGCTCGAGGGCACCGGCGGAGCCTTCGAACGGTGCCCCGTAGGCGAAGACCCCCCCGTCGGCGGCCAGGAGCCAGTAACCACCGGTGGCGTCGTCCTCGGTCACCCCGACGATCGGCGAGTTGAGGTGACGGCCGCCCATGGAGCCGTAGAACTGGGCATCGCCGTACTTGTAGACGGAACCGTCCGCCCCGGCCAGCACGTAGCCATGGCCGTCGGGACTGGAAGCGATGCCGACCACCCTGGCGCTCGGCGAGGTTGGGGACCCGTAGTAGTCGGCGTCACCGAAGCCGAACACGCCCCCGTCGGCCGAGACGAGCCAGTACCCGCCCCCGTCGGGAGTGGCGGCGATCCCGGTCACAGGGGAGTTGAGGTGGTGCCCCAACATCGACCCGAAGTTGGAGGCCGAGCCGAACGCCAGCACCGCCCCGTCCGCCAGGGCCACCCAGTAGCCGCCCACGGCGGGTGACATGGCGATGCCGACTGCCGGCGAGCGGGGCGTCACCGAGCCGGCCGAGCCACAGTCGGGTTGGCCGAAGCTGTAGACACTGCCACTGGCGCTCACAAGGTCGTAGCCGTTGTTGGCGGCCGACGGCACGTCGCATGGTGAAGCGGTTGGGGCCTGGGCGGCACCGGTGGTCCCTGTCAGTTGCGGGTCGTGGTGGAACATGGGCCACGACCCGGGCCCCACCGCCACGGCCCCGTTGCTGCCTGGGATGTCGTAGTGGAGCACGACACCTTCGTTGTCGGCGCCGTTGTAGCCGGCCAGGGTGACGCCGGCGGTCCCATCGGGGCCTTCGGTTACCAGCGGGGAGTTCTGGAAGCCGAGGTTGGGGGCTAGGACGTCGAGAAGGTAGCCGTTGCGGCCGTCGAGCACTTCCACCCCGTGGGTGGTCGGGACCAGGACGTCCTGGTAGCCCTGCCCGCTGAGGTCGGCCGTGACCACCCCACCGATGACCCTTCCCCCAACGTAGACGTGCCAGAGCGTGGAGCCGTCGGCACCGTTGACAGCCCACACGGAGCCCGCCGCGCCGTTGTCGGTGCCCTCGACCACGTCGAGAGCGCCGTTGCCGTACAGGTCGGCCAGCGCCGGGCTGGACCCGGTGAAACCGTCGAGCGTGTCCGACCACACGAGGTTGCAATGGCTGCCGAAGGCATTGAGCAGGTTGCTGTCCGTCGCCCCGGCGTAGAAAGAGCCGGTGCCCACGGCTATGCCCGTGGCTCCGCCGGCCAGGAAACCGCCGACGGCCGGCGACGAGTCGACTTCCTGGTTGAGGTCGACGTGGCAGACGAGCCCACCGCGTGAGTCGAGCACCCGCAGGTGGCCCCCGCTGTGGTAACCCTGCCCGAGGGCGAAGCCGTGGGTCGAGGCGCCACCCACCACCAGTTCGGTACGCCCGTTGCCGTACAGGTCGGCGGCCGCGGCGGTGGAGAAGACGCTGTCTGCGCTGAAGAACGGCCAGCCGGTCAGCGTCGTCCCGGTGGCGGCGTCGAGGGCGTAGGCCTCCTGGCCGAGCGAGCCTGCGAACACCGCCGGTTGGCTCTGCAGGTCTGCGACGGTCATGGAGGCCTGGACGGCGTAGGCCGGGTTCCTGTCTGTCGGCGGTTCTACGACGTGGACGAACCAGAGCGGGCGCCCGTCGGGCCCGAAGGCGCCATAGCCGCCCGTACGGAAGCCGGCGGCGTTACCCTCCCCGACGAAGACGCTGTCGAGGGCGGAGCCCGCCATCGGTTGGACCGATGGGGTCGAGTCGATCGGGGCACCGCCGTCGTAGGCGGGCCAGCCCGCCACCGGCGTCCCGTTGTCGAGGTGGAAGGCATAGAGGTA
>JAKACE010000327.1 GCA_021821705.1 Actinomycetes bacterium
GGCAGCGCTCGTGCTCGTAGCCGGGGTCGCCAACGCCGTCGGCTCGACTTACAGCAACAACTTCTCCTTCCCTTCGACCGACTCGAGCCAGGCGCTCGCCGTCGTCAAGGCCAACTTCCCCACCCAGAGCGGTGACAGCGACCAGATAGTCGTGCAGGCAAAGAAGGGCACACTCGCCGGCCCGACCACCCGGGCCGCCGTCAACGGCACGCTGGCCAAGGTCGCTCACCTCCCCTTCGTCACCGGGGTCACCTCTCCTTACACCTCCGGCCTGGTCTCCCGGGACGGGACGATCGGGTTGGCGACCGTGCAGCTGGACGCCCAGGCCCAGGACATCTCGACGGCCCAGGCCAAGGAGCTGATCCGGGTCGCGCAGTCGGCCAACCCGCACGTGCTGAACGTCCAGCTCGGAGGGGCGGCAATCCAGGTCGGCGAGAACCAGGGAGGTGGGTCGAGCGACTTCCTCGTCGGCGTCCTGTTGGCGTTGGTGGTGCTGTACTTCGCCTTCCGGCGCTCGCTGCTCAGCGCTCTGCTCCCCCTGATCACAGCAGTCATCGCCATCGGGATCGGGACTTCGCTCATCGGGCTGCTCTCACACGCCTTCGCCGTCCCCCAGTTCGCCACGCAGCTGGCCGAGCTGATCTCGCTCGGCGTTGGCATCGACTATTCGCTGTTCATCGTGAACCGGCACCGGCGCGAGCTCCTCCTGGGCCGTA
The DNA here is from genome assembly GCA_021821705.1 of Actinomycetes bacterium. Taxonomy (GTDB): domain Bacteria; phylum Actinomycetota; class Acidimicrobiia; order Acidimicrobiales; family Palsa-688; genus JAJZMF01. Next base: position 717 of record JAKACE010000327.1, read on the forward strand.
GCCCCGAAGAGGCAGCCGTGCGAGCCCTCAACACGTCCGGCCGTGCCGTCTTCGTGGCCGGGTTGACGGTGTGCATCGCGCTCCTGGGCATGTTCGCCCTCGGGCTGACGTTCCTGTACGGCGTCTCACTGGGTGCGGCGTTCGTCGTCGTGCTCACCATGCTCTCGGCGCTCACACTGCTGCCTGCAATGCTGGGTTTCTACGGGAACAAGGCGTTGTCGCGCCGTGACCGGCGCGTGCTACCGGGCGACCGCTCCTCTAAGGCAGGCGACCGCTCCTATCAGGCCGGGGCCGAGCGGGGGAAGAGCCCCTTTTGGACCTGGTGGGCGGCGATCGTGGAGCGGCGTTCGGCTGTGCTCAGCCTTTTGAGCCTGGCCGTGATCGTCGTCGTCGCACTGCCCTTCTTCCACATCCGTCTCGGGCTGGCAGATTCGGGCGAGGACCCGTCGAACTCGACAACACGCATGGCCTACGACCTGCTGGCCAAGGGCTTCGGGCCGGGCTTCAACGGCCCGCTCCAGGTCGTCGGAAAGATCAACGGCCCCAACGACCTGGCCCGCTTCGACACATTCGTCGCCACCCTCGACCACACCGCCGGTGTCGCCCGGGCCCTGCCCCCGCGTACGAGCCCGAACGGCGAGGCCGCTGTCTCCTTTGTCTACCCGGTGTACAGCCCGCAGGCGCCCCAGACGACCGCTCTTGTCAACCACATCCGCGCCGAGGTACCGAACGCCACCAGGGGGTCGTCGCTCGCCATCCATGTCGGCGGCGAGACGGCAGCCGGCATCGACTTCGCCAAGGTGCTGACCCAGAAGCTCCCGCTCTTCGTCGTGGTGATCGTGGTGCTTGCCTTCTTGCTGCTCGCCACGGTCTTCCGAAGCCTGCTCGTACCGCTGACGGCGTCGGTGATGAACATCCTCTCGATAGGCGCAGCCCTGGGAGCGATCACGGCCGCCTTCCAGTTCGGCTGGCTCCAGCCGGTGCTCGGTTTCGCCAAGGCGGGCCCGATCGAGGTGTACCTGCCCGTGATGATGTTCGCCGTGCTGTTCGGGCTGTCGATGGACTACGAGGTCTTTCTGGTTAGCCGCATGCACGAGGAGTGGATCATGGGCGACGGCGACAACGACGCCGCTGTGACCAGGGGGCAGGCCGAGACGGGGCGGGTGATCACCGCCGCCGGGCTCATCATGATCCTGGTCTTCTTGTCGTTCAGCCTCATCAACAACGCTCTCGTAATCCAGGAGTTCGGGATCGGTTTTGCCGTCGCCATAATCATCGATGCCTTCGTCGTGCGCACCATCCTCGTGCCCTCGCTCATGCACGTCTTCGGCGCCCGCAACTGGTGGCTCCCAGCCTGGCTCGACCGTCTACTGCCCACGCTGCACATCGAGGAGGACGACCTGGCCGGGCCGGTCGAGGTAGCCGAGCCCGAACCCGTCGGGTCGGGCGCTCCCCTGTAGGGGCGGGCTGCGTTGGCCCAGCGCGCCTCGTCGGCCAAGGTCCTAAGCCCTGGTACACCCCCGGGACGGCGGCTCACGCGATCAGGCACGGCGGCCGGTGGCCACGGTCCTCCGTACCTCCGGCGCGGTGTCGCTCGAGCGGGCGTCCTCCTTCGTTGGCAGGACCAGGGAAACGGGCGGTAGGCGCCGGGCGGCGTTCACCGCCCCCGGCGGCCTTGTTCAGGCGCAGCGTGCCAGACCTGACCAAGCCCATCGCCTCCGGTGCTAAGTGACAGTGCGGCGCTCTACCATCTTGTGCCATGTCGGTGGCCGTGAAGGAGGCTGTGGTGACGGGAGCAGGCGGGCGTCGACGGCTGAGAAGCCGGACCGTGGCCTTCCGGTGAGCGTGGAGGGGGCCAACCCGGTAGTCGCCACGGGGATGGACGCCGCCCGGGTGGCGGCAGTGGAGCGGGCCCAGCAGATCTGGACCGGCCAGCTGGTCGACCTGGGAGGGCGCAACACGCTGCTGTACTACCGGGACCTCAAGGTCGGCACCCTCGACCTCGGGCCCGGCTCCGCTGCGGACCCGATGGCGGTCGAGCAGCTGCTCGGCTCGCACGCCATAGCCCTGTCGACCCTGTTCGGCAACGACGGCGGCACGGATGCTGCGAAGCGGGCCAGGACGATCCGGGCCAAAGCGACGGAGAACTTCGAGGAGCGGGGCCTGCGTACCCTGTTCCTGGCCTGGGGCATGGCCACCTGGACCAACGAGCGCTCGACCAGCGTGCCGGCCTCCCCGGTCCTGCTACGCCAGGCCAACCTGACGCCCCGCGGTCGAGCCGAGGAGAGCTTCGAGCTGTCCCTGCCCGACGAGTGGGAGCTCAACCCGACGCTCGTGTATGCCTTGGAACAGGGCTTCCAGGTCACACTCGACCCCGCCGCCCTACTCGAACAGCTCGATGAGGGCGGCGCCGGCGCTCCCGACCCGACCCTCCTGTTCGAGCAGCTCACCAAGGCCGCCTCGGCCGTCCCGGGCTTCTCCATCACACCCCGGGTGGTGCTGGGCAACTTCAGCTATGCCAAATGGGAGATGGTCCAGGACCTCCAGGCGGGTACCGACGCTCTCCTGGCATCGGACCTGCTCTGCGCCATAGCCGGCTACGAACCGGCCGCCCAGGCCATCCGTGACCGTCAGAGCCCGGCCGATATCTCCGAACCGGACCGGGTACCACCCGCGGACGAGTTCCTCGTCCTTGACGCCGACGCCTCCCAGAGCTACGTGATCAACGCCGCGGTCAACGGCAGCGACCTGGTGGTCGAAGGCCCGCCCGGGACCGGCAAATCGCAGACCATCGCCAACCTCATAGCCACCCTGGCGGCGAGAGGCAAGAAGGTCCTGTTCGTGGCCGAGAAGCGGGCCGCCATCGATGCCGTGGTGAACCGCCTCTCCGACAGGGGCCTGGGCGACCTGGTCCTCGACCTGCACGACGGGGTGACCTCCAAACGAAAGC
>JAKACE010000002.1 GCA_021821705.1 Actinomycetes bacterium
CGATGGGGCAAGCGCAGACCGCCACCGGGCCCGTGGGGCCCGGTGGCGGCTACATACCCGACCAGGTGGAGACCACCGTCATCGACGGGGGTCTAACTGTCGTCACCGAGCACATGCCCGATGTGCTGTCCGTGAGCCTGGGCTTCTGGGTGGGTACCGGGTCCGTCGACGAGCCCGATGAGATCGCCGGGGCTTCGCATTTCCTGGAGCACCTTCTCTTCAAGGGCACCGAGCGCCGAAGTGCCCGTGACATAGCCGAGCAGGTGGACGCGGTCGGGGGCGACCTCAACGCCTTCACCACCAAGGAGCACACGGCGTTCTACGTCCGGCTGCTCGCCGATTCGGCCGGCCTGGGCCTCGACATCCTCTCGGAGATCATCTGGTCGCCCGCCCTGCGCGAGGACGAGCTCGAAGCGGAGCGCCAGGTGATCCTCGAGGAGATCCTGATGCACGGCGACGAGCCCGCCGAGGAGGTGCACGACGTGTTCAACAGCGCCATGTACCCGGGCCACCCGCTCGGGCGTGACGTGCTCGGCTTGGAGGGCACGGTCCGGGCCGCAAGGCGGGCCGACATCGCCGAGTTCCACCGCCGCCACTACAGGACCGGCAACGTCATCGTCACGGCGGCGGGACGTGTGAGCCACCAGGAGATAGTCGACGGCGTGGCGGCCCGCCTCGACCGGGCCTGCGCGGAGGTCGGCAGCGACCTCCTGCTCGGTGGAGGACCGCCCGACCGCCACGTCCCCGGCCGCCCTGCCATGCCCCGCCTGGTCGTCAACCGGCCCACGGAGCAGGCGCACATAGTGGTGGGGATGCCAGGGTTCCGCCGGGACCATCCGGACCGCCAGGTGCTCAACGTCCTGGACCACATACTCGGAGGCGGCATGTCGAGCCGGCTGTTCCAGGAGGTCCGCGAGAAGCGGGGCCTCGCCTACAGCGTGTACTCGTACCGGTCCGGCTACCAGGGCACGGGGGACTTCGCCGTCTACGCCGGCACCGCGCCCTCGCGCGCCAGGGAGGTCGTCCAGGTCGTCACCGACGAGCTGGACAGGATGGCGGCCCAGGGCCCGAGCGGAGCGGAACTGGAGGCGGCCAAGACTCACATACGTGGTGCCACCGCTCTGGGCCTCGAAGACTCGGGTGCGCGTATGAGCCGGTTGGGCCGCGCTCAACTGGCTCACGGCCGGGTGCCGTCCCTGGCCGAGCTCGAAGCCCAGGTGCAGGCCGTGACCGTCGAGGATCTGGCCAGGGTTGCCGGCGACGTGCTCGGTGGCCAGCGGAGCCTGGTCGTGCTCGGCCCGTTCGAGGACGACGCCGTAGCGCAGTGGCAACGGCCGTGAGCGTGCCGCCCCCTGGCGCAGCCCCCATACGGGTGGCCGTACTGGGGGCGATGGGGCGTATGGGCCAGGCCGTGTGCAGGGCGCTGGAGGTCGAGGACGGTCTCCAGTTGGTCGCCGCCGTGGACAGCGGCCGCCCGGGTGAGCCGGTGGGCGTGGGCGGTCTGGTCTCCCAGGCCGGGCCTGACGCCGTGCTCGACGCAGGAGCGCAGGTGGCGGTCGACTTCACTGTGCCCGCTGCCGCCCTGCCCAACGCCCTGTGGTGTGCCGGCCACGGGTTGCACTGCGTGGTAGGTACGACCGGGTTCGGCGCAGACCGGCTGGAGGCCATGCGGGCGGCCTTCGCCCCTGGGCCCGCCAACTGCATCGTCGCCCCCAATTTCGCCATCGGGGCGGTCCTCATGATGCGCTTCGCAGAGCTCGCCGCCCCCTGGTTCGACTCTGTCGAGATCGTCGAGCTGCATCATGACGCCAAGCTCGACGCACCGTCGGGCACTGCGTTGCTGACAGCCGAGCGGGTGGCCGCGGCTCGTGCCGCCGCGGCCGGCCGCACCGGGGCCTCGCCGGACGTACCGCCCGGCCCTTCCGGCCTCTCCGAGCCTCCGGCCAGGGGCCAAGCGGTGGCGCCGGGGGTGCGTGTGCACTCGGTACGGCTCCGGGGCCTGGTGGCCCACCAGGAGGTGTTGCTGGGCACCACAGGCCAGATCCTCACACTGCGCCACGACTCGCTCGAGCGTTCGTCGTTCATGCCCGGCGTGTTGCTGGCGGTGCGCGAAGTCGCCAAGCACCGGGGGCTGACCGTTGGCCTGGAGAGCCTGCTCGGCCTGTAGCGCCACCACGGGCACCCTCGGCCGACCTGGGACCTTGCTCGTGCAGGTCCAGGCAAGGCCTCCGGGGCTCACCCAGGAGGGCAAAGGGCTCCTGGAGCAGGTCTGGCGGGCTGGCGTGCTGCGGTACTGGATAGTGTGGACCCCATGCCGACTTCCCCAACGACAGCCATGGCGAGGACGGCCTGATGCCTGCGCCCGGACGCTTCGGCTCCGTCATCTGCGCCATGGTCACCCCTTTCCGGGACGATGGGAGCCTCGACGTCGAAGGCGCCAAGCGTTTGGCCCGGTGGCTGGTGGACAACGGCAATGACGGACTGGTCCTGGCCGGGACGACCGGTGAGGGTGCGGGCCTCAGCGACGACGAGGCGGTCGAGCTGTGGCGGGCGGTGCGCTCAGCTGTGAGCGTACCTGTGATCGCCGGGACAGGCACGGCCAGTACCGAGCACACCGTGGCCCTCACCAAGGCGGCCGCCGCTGCCGGAGCCGACGCGGTGCTCGTGGTGACGCCGTACTACGTGCGCCCGTCGCAGGCGGGCGTGGCCGCTCATATGCGGGCGGTGGCGGCGGCAACCGAGCTGCCGGTGCTCGCCTACGACATACCCAAGCGCACCGGGCGGGAACTGGCCGCCGCAACCATGCTCGAGCTGGCAGCCGAGGGTGTGCTCGCCGGAGTGAAGGACGCAGCCGGCTCGCCGGCAGCCACAGCGGCGCTATTGTCACGGGCACCGTCCGGTTTCGAGGTCTACAGTGGCGACGACGCCTGCACGCTGCCGTTGCTGGCCGTGGGTGCAGTCGGTGTCGTGAGTGTGGCGTCGCACTGGGCCGGCGTGCAAATGAGCGAAATGGTGGCCTCGTTCACCAAGGGCGATGTGGAGGCGGCAGCGGCGATGAACGCCAGGTTGGTCCCCTCATGGGAGTACGAGACGAGCGACGGCGCCCCCAACCCGCTGCCGACCAAGGCCATGATGCGCGCCCTTGGCCTGCCGGCGGGCCAGTGCCGCCTGCCGATGGGCCCGGCGCCGGAAGGCCTGGAGGAGCGGGCACGCCAGGTCTGGGCGCAGCTGGCGCAGCGGCCCTTCGCCCCGGTCGCCTGATGGCAGCCGGCAGCGAGCACTCGCCACTGCGCATAGCCTTCCTCGGCGGTCTGGGTGAGATAGGTCGAAACTGCGCGTGGTTCGAGCTCGACGGCAAAGCCGTCCTGGTGGACTGCGGGCTCATGTTCCCAGAGCCGGAGATGCCGGGCGTCGACCTGGTCCTCCCCGACTTCACCTATGTCATCGAGAACCGGGACCGCCTGGTTGGCTGCGTGCTGACGCACGGTCACGAGGACCACTGCGGTGGTCTCGCCTACCTGCTGCGGGAGGTCAGTTTTCCTATCTACGGCTCTGAGCTGTGCCTCGGCCTGGCTCGCAACCGCATCGAGGAGGCCGGCCTGCTCGAGCGCACCGAACTGGTGACGGTGCGCGACGGCGAGCGGCGCCGCATCGGGCCCTTCGACGTGGAGTTCGTCCCCGTGGCCCATTCGGTGCCCCACGGCTTCGCTCTGGCGTTCCACACGCCCCACGGCGTCGTCCTGCACACGGGGGACTTCAAGCTCGACCTGAACCCGGTGGACGGCCGCCGGACCGACCTGGGCCGGATCGGGGCACTGGCGGGCGAAGAGGGGATACGGCTGTTGCTCTCGGACAGCACCAACGCCGAGGAGGACGGCTACAGCCCCTCCGAGACCAGCATCGGCCGGTCGCTGCTCAGCTTGTTCGAAGCCAACCGGGGGCGACGGGTCATCGCGGCCTGCTTCGCCAGCCATGTGCACCGCGTCCAACAGCTCGCCGATGCCGCTATCGCCTCAGGCCGGGTGGTGGCGACCCTCGGGCGCTCGATGGGCCGTAACGTCGCTTACGCCCGTGAGATCGGCCTGCTCGACATCCCCGAGGACCGCCTGGTCGACATCGAGGTTGCCAGGTCGCTGGCCCCGGAGAAGGTCTGCATCATCTGTACCGGCTCCCAGGGCGAGCCCATGTCGGCTCTGGCCCTGATGGCAGCGGGGGAGAACCGCTGGGTGAAGGTGAGCGACAAGGACCTCGTGATCCTGTCGTCCCACGCCATCCCGGGCAACGAGACCAACGTTGGCAAGGTGATCGACGGTCTCTGTCGCACCGGGGCGGAGGTGGTGCACTCCGGCCTGGCCAAGGTGCACGCATCGGGGCACGCCATGCGCGACGAGCTCAAGGTGATGCTGTCGGTGGCCAAGCCGCGGGCGTTCATCCCGGTCCATGGTGAGTTCCGCCACCTGCTGCACCACGCCCGCCTGGCCGTGCAGATGGGGGTCCCCGAGGAGTCCGTACTGATCGCCGAGGACGGCGACGTAGTGGAACTGGACCAGGACAGGGTGGACTTCGTCGGCGAGGTCCCCTCGGGCTACCTCTACGTCGACGGGATCGTGGGCGACGTCGGCCAGGGCGTGCTCCGCGACCGCCGCATCCTGGCCGAGGAGGGCCTGGTGGTCGTCATCGTCACGGTGGACAGCCGGACGGGGACAGTGCTGACGGGGCCGGAGATCATCACGCGTGGTTGGGTGTACGCGCCCGAGGCGGAGAAACTGCTGGACGAGGCCCGCGAAGCTGTGCTGGCGGCGATCGAGGAGGATGCCGACAGGGACGGCCACGCCCCCGACTTCGAAACGCTCAAGCGGAGGGCGCGTTCGGCCCTTGGGCGCTTCGTCCACGAGCGCACCCGTCGCCGGCCCATGATCGTACCGGTAGTGATGGAGGTCTGAGCCGGCACAGCGCTGTGCCCCTCCACTGTTGGAGCTGGGGCTGCTGTTAGCGTTGTGAGTGTTGTGACGACCAAGACCCTGGGTAAGCCCGCCCCCCGTCCGGCCCGCCGGCGTGCCCCTGCCAGCGGGCAGGGCCAGTCCGGCCGCAGGCCCGCAAGCCCGCCGCCCCATGAGCCAGGACGGTGGCGCCAGGGCTTGGCCGCCATCGTGGAGGACCAGGCGGACGACATATGGGGCCTTGCCTTCCTGGTGGTGGCCGTGCTTACCGCTCTGGCCGTGTACGCCGACGTCATCGGCCCTGCCGGCCGGGCGTTGCGGGCGGGGGCGGGGGACCTGCTGGGGCTGGCCCGGTACGCCTTGCCCTTTGCCTTCGCCACGCTGGGCGGCTACCTGCTGCTGCGCCACGACCGTTCCCAACCCGGCCGAGTGGCGGTTGGCCTGGGGGTGGCAGCAGTGGGGCTGTCGGGCCTTCTCGACGTGTTGCTCGGCGGGAGCACGATCAGGCAACCGGTGAGCACGATGGCCGGCGCCGGTGGGCTCCTCGGGGCGGTCGTGGGTGTGCCTCTCAGGGCGGGCCTGGCGACCTGGGGGGCGGGGTTGGTGCTGGCGGCCGTCCTGCTTGTGGCCTTCCTCATCATCACCGCCACCCCGGTGCGGGTGGTGGCGTCGGGTGCCCGTTCGGCCCTCGTGGCAGCCGGTCGTGCGGCCGGTTGGCTCTGGTACGCCGCTGTCGACCTCGTGCAGGGCGGCCGGAAGCTGGCCTCGGCCACCCGGCACCCGAGCGTGCGCGCCCCCGGTGCGGCTGCACGTCCCGCCGCCAGGGCCCGGCGGCGACAGCCCGTCCCCACCCTCGACGAGGCCGGGGAGATGGCGCAGGCAGACCAGGGTGCCGGCGCGGCCGGTGCCCATGGGCCCTCGGCGGACGGGCGCCCGGAGTTCGCCTGGGCGGGCCTGGCCGAGGAGGGGGAGGGTGGGCCTTCGGAGGCCACGGGCCCAAAGAGGTCTGCGTCTCCCGTGGACGACGGTGTGCCAGACCACGGAGATGCGGCCGGGTCTCAGGGGCGGCCAGGCCCGACCGGGCCGCTGGCCATCGCCGGCCTCGGCCAGGGTGCCAAAGGCGAGCAGCTGGCCATAGACCTGCCTGTACAGCGCCAAGCAGCCCCCGTGTGGCGCCTGCCGCCGATGCCCCTGCTCCGGCGCAGCAAGCAGGCTGAGGTCGACCGCCACCAGGTGGAGGAGCTCGGCCAGACCCTGGAGGCAGCCCTGGCGGCTCACGGCGTCGAGACCCGCCTCGTAGGGGCCACCGTGGGGCCGAGCGTCACCCGCTACGAGCTCGAGCTGGGGCCCGGCGTCAAGGTGCAGCGGGTCACGACGCTGCAGAAGGACATCGCCTACGCCTTGGCGGCGGCCGAAGTCCGCATCCTGGCCCCCATCCCGGGACGCTCGGCCATCGGTGTCGAGGTCCCAAATCGCCAACGCCAGATCGTCACGCTCGGCGACATCCTCTTCTCGCCCGAGGCGGCGGCGGCCCGTCACCCCTTGGAGGTGGCCGCCGGGCGGGACATCTACGGGCGGCCCGTCCTGGTCAACCTGGCCGAGATGCCCCACCTGCTCATCGCCGGGGCCACCGGGTCGGGCAAGTCCTCGTGCATCAACTCGATGCTGACGTCGGTGCTGATGAGGGCCACCCCCGAGCAGGTGCGTCTGATACTTGTCGATCCCAAGCGGGTCGAGCTCGGCGCCTACTCCGGCCTCCCCCACCTGCTCACCTCGGTGGTGACCAACCCGAAGAAGGCTGCCAACGCGCTCCACTGGGCTGTCCAGGAGATGGAGCGCCGCTACGACCTGCTCGCCGAGGTAGGCATGCGGGACATTACCGGTTACAACGCCGCCTACGACCGGGGCGAGTTCAGGGAACTGGGCGAGGCCCCGGTGCCAGCCGGGACGGGCCTGTCCGCAGTGGAGGGCACCGTCCAGGGAGGCGACGGCGAGGACGGCGGTACCGACCCCACGGTGCCTCTTGCAGCGGCTGAGCCGGCCGCCGCGGCTGACCAGCGCTACAGCCGGCTGCCGTTCATCCTGGTCGTGGTGGACGAGCTCAACGACCTGATGATGGTGGCGGCCCGCGACGTCGAGGAGTCGATCTGCCGGATCGCCCAGATGGCCCGCGCTGTGGGGATCCACCTGGTCCTGGCCACCCAGAGGCCATCGGTCGACGTGATCACCGGCCTCATAAAGGCCAACATCCCATCGCGTATGGCCTTTGCCGTGTCGTCGCTGGCCGACAGCCGGGTCGTGCTGGACCAGCCCGGCGCAGAGCGCCTCATCGGCAAGGGCGACATGCTGATGGTCACCGCCTCTTCGAGCCTGGCGCGCAGGGTGCAAGGGCCCTGGGTGGACGAGGAGGACGTGCGCAAGGTAGTCGGCCACTGGCGCAGGCAGTCCGGGCCCAGCTATATCGAGGGCGTCGAGGGCGCAGATGTCGCCCAGGGAGTGGGTGGTGGCGAGGACACGGGCGACGACGACGACCTGCTGGAGGAAGCCATGGAGCTGGTCGTCCGCAGCCAGCTCGGGAGCGTCTCGATGCTGCAGCGCAAGTTGCGTGTCGGTTTCGCCCGAGCCGGCCGGCTCATGGACCTGCTGGAGCAGAGGGGAGTGGTCGGCCCGTCCGAGGGCTCGAAGGCCCGCGCCGTGCTGATGACCCTGGAGGAGCTGGAGGGGCGCAACCGCTAACCTCAGAGCCTCGATGAGACGTACGGCGAAGGCCCCCGCCTCCTCGGCCAACTTGGGCCCCGGTTTCGACAGTCTGGCAGTGGCGCTCGGCCTGTATGTCGAGGTGGCGGTTTCGCCGCGGCCCGAGGGGCTGCTGGTGACGGCCGAAGGCGAGGGGTCCGAGCTGGCGCGGGGAGGCGAGCACCTGGCGGCGCAGGTCGTGTGCTCGGTGCTCGGCCACGACAGGGCTCATGTGCATGTCCGCTCGCAGGTGCCGGTGGCGCGTGGTCTCGGCTCTTCTGCGGCCCTGGCGGTTGCGGCTGCGGCTGCGGCCGGAGCACCGGAGCCCCTGCTGGCCGGCTTCGCCGTGGACGGTCACCCCGAGAACGCGGCGGCCTCGGCCCTGGGCGGCCTGGTGGCGGCGGCGGTTGTGGACGGGTCGGCCGTCGCCCGCAGGCTGCGCCTCGACTCGGCGCTGCGCTTCGTGGTCCTGGTGCCGGAGCGGAGGTTGTCAACGGCGGCGGCCCGCAGGGCTTTGCCGGTGCAGGTCAGCCACGTCGACGCCGCCTTCAACCTGGGCCGCATGGGCCTGATGGTGGCCGGCCTGGCAGACGCCGACGGCCTGGTGGCAGCGGCGGCACAGGACCGGCTGCACCAGGATGCCCGCTCCGCCCTCTTCCCCGAGTCGGTGCCGCTGCTGGCGGCGCTGCTCGACGCCGGAGCGCTGGCCTCGTGTTGGTCGGGTGCAGGGCCGAGCCTGCTCGGCATCTGCCACGCAGGTGTGGCGGCGGCACTCGCCGCCCGCGCCGGCGAGGCGATGGCAGCGCTGGGGGTGGCGGGCCAGGTGCTGGTGCTCGAAGCCGACCGTACCGGGGTGGTCGTCACCGAGGAAGGCTGAGCACTCCGCCCGGGCCGGTGCCAGCCGCCCTGTACGCTTGCCTGGATGGCAGGTCGTTACTGGCTGGAGACGCTCGGCTGTCCCAAGAACCAGGTCGACTCCGACAAGATCGAGGGCCTGCTTCGGGGTGAGGGTTACGAGCCCGCCGGCGGGCCGGACGCCGCCGATCTGGTGGTGGTCAATACCTGTGCTTTCATCGAGGCGGCACGCGAGGAGTCGATCGGGACGGTCCTGGAGCTGGCATCGGCCAAGAAGCAGGGCGCCCGGTTGGTTGTGACCGGTTGCCTGGCCGAGCGCTACGGGGCCGAGCTGGCCGATTCCATGCCCGAGGTCGACCGCATTGCGGGCTTCGGGATGGACCTGACAGGCCCCGGCGGCCCGCAGCGGGAGCGGAGTGTGCCTGTCGTGCTGGGCAGCCGGCGCGCCGGTACGACGAGCACGCCGGCAGCAGCCGGTCTCCAACGTGAGGTTCCCGCTTTCGACCTGCTCAACCTGGCGCGCCCGGCGGGCGGGCGGCCCTGGGCCTACGTCAAGGTGGCCGAGGGCTGCGACCGTAACTGTGGTTTCTGTGCCATTCCCTCGTTCCGCGGCCCACAGCGCTCGCGAACGGCGGCATCGGTGCTCGAGGAGGTCGAGGCCCTGGACGCCGAGGAGATCGTCCTGGTCGCCCAGGACCTGGTGTCCTGGGGTCGTGATGCCAGCAGGCGTGCCGATATGCGGGAGGCCCCCGGGGGCGACGACGGCTGGCCCAGGGGCCTTGTCGACCTCGTCAGAGCGGTGAGCGAGCGCACCGAGCGCACCCGGCTCTTGTACCTCTATCCCTCCGGGCTGACCGAGGAGCTGATCGAGGTCGTCGGCGACAGTGGCTGCCCCTACTACGACCTTTCGCTGCAGCACGTCTCCCAGCCGCTACTGCGGCGTATGCGCCGCCGTGGTGACGCCGACACCTTCGCCGCCAAGGTGGCCCGCATCCGCGACCTGTACCCGGGCGCCGTCCTGCGCTCGTCCTTCATCATCGGCTACCCCGGGGAGACCGAGGAGGACCACGATGCGCTCCTCGAGTTCCTGCGGGACGTGGAGCTGGATTGGGTCGGCTTCTTCGCCTATTCCGAAGAAGAGGGTACATATGCCGCTGGTCTGCCCGGCAAGGTGCCGGCCCCTCTGGTGGCGGAGCGGACCAGGGAGTGCTCGGAGTTGCAGGACCGTGTCACAGCGCACAAGCGAGCCGCGTTGGTAGGGACGACATGCCGCGTGCTGGTGGATGCCCCGGGGCAGGCCCGCAGTTACCGCGAGGCACCCGAGATAGACGGGATCGTGCAGGTGCCGGAGCACCTGGCTGCCGGCACGTGGGCAGAGGTACGCGTTGTGGAGGCGACCGGGCCCGACCTGGTCGCCGTCGTCGATGAGCCAGCCGCCCGTCAGGTTGCGCAGCCGGAGGGGCGCAGCAGGTGAGCGAGGACATGGCTGCCCCAGGAACCCTGCGCAGCGCCCCGGCCGAGGTGGTACCCTCCCCGTGGCGCCTGCGTACCGCCGCCAACGGCGTGACAGCCCTGCGCATTGCCGCCACCCCGGTCCTGGTGATGGTGGTGCTGGCAAGGGTACCGTCCTGGGGTGCCCTGGCCCTGTGGGCTGCCCTGGCGCTGAGCGACGGTGCCGACGGTTGGTTGGCGCGCCGACGGGGCACGAGTGCATCGGGGGCCTTCCTCGACCCGTTGGCGGACAAGTTCCTCGTCCTCGGAGCGCTGTGCGCGCTGGCGGACCTCGGGCGCCTCTCGTGGGCGCCTGTGGCCCTCTTGGCGGCGCGCGAGCTGCTGATCACCGGCTTCCGCATCGCGGTCGCCCGTCATGGGACCAGCGTCCCGGCCCGCCGGTCGGCCAAGGCGAAGACGGTTGTGGAGTTCGCCGCGGTTGCCTGGGCGCTCCTGCCGGGCGCACCGGGACAGGGCCCCGTATCGCGCGACCTGCTCTGGCTGGCAGTGGCCCTGGCGTGGGCCAGCGGCGTGCAGTACCTGGCCGATTCGCGTGCCGCCGGCCGCCGGCCGGCTGTGAGGGTGTAGGCATGGCCCTGGCCTGCGAGGTCCTCGCCATCGGTACTGAGCTGTTGCTCGGTCAAGTGGTAGACACCAACTCCGCCTGGATAGGTGAGCGCTTGGCCGAGGCCGGCATCTCCTGTTACTACCAGGCCAAAGTGGGTGACAACCACGACCGGATAGTGGCGGCGCTGCATTCGGCTCTCGGGCGCTCCGACGCAGTGATCTGCTGCGGTGGTCTGGGCCCGACCCAGGACGACATCACGCGAGAGGCGATCGCCGAGGTGATGGGCGTCGGGCTTCGGCGCGACCAGGCCATCGAGGCCGGGTTGCGCGAGCGCTTCCGCGGCCGCGACGTGCCTGTGAGCAACTACCGCCAGGCAGATGTCCCCGAAGGGTCGACGCCTGTCCTGGCCTCGGTCGGGACCGCACCTGGTCTGATCTGCCCCGTGGGGGGCAAGGTCGTCTATGCCGTGCCGGGCGTGCCATCGGAGATGCGTGAGATGGTCGGTGGGCCGGTCATCGAGGACCTGGTGGCACGTTCGGGCGAGCAGGCCACCGTCCGTAGCCGGTTCCTACGGGTATGGGGCGTGCCCGAGTCCAAGGTGGCAGAGGTGGTCGCCCCCCGGCTCGGTGCCCTGGAGGGGGGGCCGACGACGATAGCGTTCCTTGCCAACGTCACCGAGGGCGTAAGGGTGAGGATCACCGCCCGGGCCAGTGGCCCGGACGCGACGGCCAAGGCTACTGCCGCTCTGGACGCGGAGGAGGCCGCCCTGCGGGAGCTGCTGGGTGGAGCGGTGGGTGGTGTGGACGACGAGGGCCTCGAGGTCGTGGTCGGCCGCTTGCTTGCCCACGCTGGCCTGCGGTTGGCAGTGGCCGAGTCCATGACGGGCGGGCTGGTCTCCGCCCGGCTGACCTCGGTGCCGGGTGCCAGCAGGTGGTTCGCCGGGGGTGTCGTCAGCTACACCCCACAGGTCAAGCGGTCCGTGCTCGGTGTCGGCCCGGGCCCTGTGGTGACATCGGAGGCAGCCCAGGAGATGGCTGCAGGGGTGCGCCAAGCCTTGGGGGCCGACGTCGCCGTCTCGCTAACGGGGGTGGCGGGCCCGGACGCCCAGGAAGACCAGCCTGTGGGCACGCTGTTCGTAGGCTTGGACCTGCAGGGGGAGGTCAGCGCCCGCAAAGCCGTGCTCGGTGGTGGCGGCCGTCAGTTGGTGCGGGAGCGGGCCGCAACTTACGCCTTGGACATGTTGCGCCAACACCTGCTCCAGGCGCATTAGGGGCAGCGGCCGGGCCCGCCGTTTGCAGGACGGACCGGGCGGGTCTAGCCGAACCAGTGCAGGGCCAGCACTTCGCTGACTCTCTCGCGCAGGCTGGCCCGACGGGCCACGAGATCGTCGTGCTCGGCCGTCAGGCGCTGGCGTTCCTCTAGGGACTGCCAGCTCATGGGCATGTCGAGGATGGCGTTGGCTTGCTGGCGGGTGTAGCCGAAGGGCTCGTGTTGCAGTGCGATGAGCGCAGTCTGGCGGTCCCGCGCGAACTGGAGAGCCTTGTTGACGCGCTCCAGCTGGGAGTGAGCGTCGATGAGGCCTTCAACCACGTGGATGCGCGTGTCCAGCTCAGCCAGCTCGCTGGAGAGCTGAGGCGTCGTCAAATCCAGGACGGCGCCGGTATTGCCAAAGGTGAAAGCCGCCACTGAGGCCTCCTGAGGGGGGACCGGCTTGGAGTCTGTCTTGGACGTCGTACCAAGCAACCAACCCGTAAACGTTGCGTTACGAGTATGGCACATCGTGCCTCCTGTTGCCAGAGGCAGGGGAAACTATTGTGTCACAACGGGGCTTCTTCTAAGGCGTGGTAGAAGTCGCAAGGGGCCGTTGCGGGCCGTGCGGCGGACTGGACGGCCACCCGGTGCGGGCCGTTGCCCTGGTGCGGCGACATCCACTGGAAGGGGGGCCTGCGCGCCCCGGCGCTCAATCCGAGGCCATGAGTGCCAAGGGGCACAGTGCCCGGACGCGGAACACCGGTCCCCAGGGGACCGGTGTTGTTGTGGTTGGGCAGGCTGGCGGGAGGCAGGCTGGGCGTGGGCCCGGGCCTCAGTCTTCGAGGACCAGCGGCGCTTCGGCGTCGGGAGCGTTCTCAGGTGCCGAAGACACGCCCACCTTTTGGCGGACCTTCTCGGAGATCTCGATCATCAGCTCGAGGTTCTCCGCCAGGAAGGCCTTGGCGTTCTCGCGTCCCTGACCTATCTGCTCACCTTCGTAGGTGTACCAGGCCCCTGACTTCCGCACGATGCCGAGGTCCGTCGCAACGTCGAGCAGGGTGCCCTCGCGGCTTATGCCCTTGGAGTACATGATGTCGAACTCGCACTGTTTGAAAGGGGCAGCGCACTTGTTCTTCACGACCTTGACCCTCGTGCGGTTGCCAACCACTTCGGCCCCGTCCTTGATGGACTCGATCCTGCGGATGTCGAGACGGACCGACGAGTAGAACTTGAGGGCGCGGCCGCCTGGAGTGACTTCTGGTGACCCGAACATCACGCCAACCTTCTCACGGAGCTGGTTGATGAAGACGGCAATCGTGTTGGACTTGCTGAGAGTGGCGGTGATCTTGCGAAGGGCCTGGGACATCAGGCGGGCCTGGAGGCCCACGTGGGTGTCGCCCATCTCGCCTTCGATCTCGGCCCGCGGGGTCAGGGCAGCGACGGAGTCGATCACGATGACGTCCAGGGCACCCGAGCGGATCAGCATGTCCACGATCTCGAGTGCCTGCTCACCGGTGTCCGGCTGTGAGATGAGCAGGTCGTCTACGTTGACACCGATCGCCTTGGCGTAGGTGGGGTCCATGGCGTGCTCGGCGTCGATGTACGCACAAATCCCGCCGTTGCGCTGGGCTTCGGCGACAACGTGCATTGCCAGCGTGCTCTTGCCGGACGATTCCGGCCCGAAGAGCTCCACGACGCGTCCCCGTGGCAACCCACCGATGCCGAGAGCCAGGTCCAGGGAAAGGGCGCCGGTCGACACGGCCTCGACCTGCATGTGGGCGTTCTCACCCATGCGCATGATGGCGCCTTTGCCAAATTGCTTCTCGATCTGGCCCAGGGCCATGTCCAGTGCCTTGTCACGTTCCACCGGGGGGACCGTCCTCTCGTCGTTGTCGTCGCTGACTGGCAGCAACCTATGAAGGGGGTGTGACCGTTATGGCTGCGGGATGCCGGCCGGGCGGCCGGGCTGCCTGTAGCTCTCTAATGCCAACACTGTAACTACGGTCGAGCGTAATTGCAAACATGTGTTCGGTGGGGGATGGGCCGGCGCCGGCCGGCGGTGGGGGATGGGCCGGCGGTGCCGGTAGGGGCCGGCGGTGCTGGTGCGGGCCGGCGGTGCTGGTGCGGGCCGGTGGTGCCGGTGCCCTATCGGCCGGCTGCGGACCGGTGGGGTGCTTACAGGACGATCTCGGCGACGGAGCGGTACTCGGCGCCCTGGGGCCTGAGCAGGCTCTGCACCACGGTGACCGATCGGACCGGCCATGAGGCGGACAGTTCGTTGCGCAGGCCGGGCACCCCGCGCAGATCTGCCCCCCTGCGGGAGCGTGCCAGGGTGACGTGCCCCAGGAAGGGCCTGTCAGCAGGAGGCTGGCCGATGTCTGCCGTCAGCTCGGCCACACTGGCGGCCAGCGTGGCCAGGCCGCTCACAGGCCAGATGACGAGGCCCGGCCCGAGCAGGCGGGTGGTGGGCCCACCGGTTGCGACCACACCGGGGGCCGGGGCCATGGATTGCAGGCGGCCGAGGAGCTCCTCGAGCTGTGGGGACGTGAGCTCACCGAGGAAGCGCAGGGTGACATGCCACTGCTGTGGCGGGGACCAGCGCAGTACCGCCAGGGGCGGCCGCGGGGCCGACGCCAGGACTTCGGCGGCCCGCTCGTCCGGCCAGACGGCGACGAAGCAGCGCACTTCTCAGACGGACGGCGCTCCGGCCGTTGCCGCCGGGGTTGCGGGCCACCTCGAGCGGAGCCGGGTGACGGGACCAGGCCTCCGGGCCGGGGTCACCAGCCCACGGCCCCGTCGAGCATCTCGCGCAGGATATCGGCGTGGCCGTTGTGGCGGGCGTACTCCTCGACCATGTGGTTGTAGATCCAACGCAGGGACACGGGCTGGCCCCGCCGGGCTCCCGTCTGCTCGAGGGAGCGGGCCGCAGCCACCCGCCGGCTGGCTTCGCACTCGGCCCGCCAGGTCGCCAGATCCTCCACCCAGCTGGCACCTGATACCTCGAAATCCTCGTCAGTGGCGCCCATGCCCCAGATGGGCACGGCCGTCTCGTCCCGGTCGAGGACGGCACGGAACCAGTGCCTTTCGACTTCGGCCATATGGCGCACCAGGCCGTGGAGGGACAGGGCCGAGCTCGGCACCGGTCGGCGCTTTCGGGCGTCGTCGTCGAGCCCCTCGCACTTGAGCAGGAGCGTGGCGCGGTGGAACTCGAGCCACGCCTCGACCATTTCCCGCTCGGCGAGGAGGTACCCCGGTTCGTTCCGTCTGGGGTCGGCTATCTCGTAGACAGGCATGTCGGCTACCTTGCGTCCTGGTCGGCGGGGCGGGCCAATGGTCACCTCGGGAGCAGGCTGGCGGGGACCCGCTCAACCGAGGTGACCGAGGGTCATGTTAGCCCGTCCCGCGGGTGCCCATCTACGCGCCCTGCCCAGCTTCCCGCAGCCCGCCTGCCTATGCATGCGCAGGCCGCCGACCATCCGCTCGCGACCTGCCGGCGCCGGGCCTTAAGCTCGTGGGGTGGCACAACCAGACCAGGTCCCGAAGAGCGCGCCGGCGCAACCCGGCCCCCGGGTTACGGCAGCCGGGCAAGCAAAAGAGGCGCAAAGCGGGCAATTCGTAGGCGCGGCCGTGCGGCGGTACTACGTCCGGACCTTCGGGTGCCAGATGAACGAGCATGACTCCGAACGCCTGGCGGGCCTGTTCGAGGCTCAGGGCATGGTCCCGGCCGCCGCACCCGAGGACGCGGACGTGGTCGTCCTCAACACATGCTGTATCCGTGAGAACGCCGACAACCGCCTCTACGGCAACCTCGGCCAACTCCGGTCGGTCAAAGAGCAGAGGCCCGGTATGCAGATAGCCGTCGGAGGGTGCCTGGCCCAGAAGGACCGCGAGAAGGTCCTCGAGCGGGCGCCCTGGGTGGACGCGGTCTTCGGGACCCACAACGTGGGACGGGCCGCCCAACTCCTGGAGACCGCCCTCTCGGCGGGGCCCCAGGTGGAGGTCCTCGAGGCGGCGGAGCAGGAGGCGGACGAGTTCCCCTCGGCGCTGCCGGTGCGCCGGGAGCTACCGTTTTCGGCCTGGGTCACAGTCCAGGTCGGTTGCGACAACAAATGCGCGTTCTGCATCGTCCCATCGGTACGCGGCAAGGAGATCAGCCGGCCCTTCGGCCAGATCGTGCACGAGGTGACCAGGCTTGCAGCCGAGGGCACCACCGAGGTGACCCTTCTCGGCCAGAACGTCAACTCCTACGGGCGCGATCTTGCCCTGCGCGCCCGGGGCGAAGCCGATTGGCGGGCCTGGGCCGAGCTGACAGGCGAGGAGTGGTCCAGGGGTGAGTCCCCCCGGGCCCGGCCCCTCTTTGCCGACCTTCTCGAGGCCGTGGCCCGGGTCGAGGGCATACGGCGCGTCCGTTTTACCAGCCCTCACCCCAAGGATCTGAGACCTGAGACGATCGGGGCCATGGCTGCGCAGGAAGCCGTCTGCCCCCACCTGCACCTGCCCCTGCAGTCCGGCAGCGACCGTGTGCTGGCCTTGATGAGGAGGGGCTACACGGCCCAGCGGTACCTCGACCGTCTCGCGGCGGCGCGGGCGGCGGTGGGCGACCTGGCCGTCACTACAGACATAATCGTCGGGTTCCCCGGCGAGACCGAGGAAGATTTCCAGCGGACCCTCGAAGTCGCCGCCGAGGCCGAGTACGACAGCGCGTACACTTTCATCTTCTCGCCCCGGCCGGGCACTGAGGCGGCGACTTGGGAGGACCGCTACGTTCCCGACCAAGTGTGCGCAGATCGCTTCGCACGGTTGCGGGCGGTCGTGGAGCGAAGCGCGCTGCGAAAGCACCAGGCCCGTGTGGGCCTGGTCGAAGAGGTGCTCGTCGAAGGGCCGGCCAAGAAGGGTGGGGAGGGGATGTTCTCGGGCCGCACCCGCCAGAACAAGCTGGTCCACCTGCAGGGGGACCGTCTGCGGCCCGGGGCTGTCGTTGAGGTCCGGGTGGACGCCGCCGCTCCGCACTTCCTAAGGGGCTCTTACCTGCGCACTCTGGCCCAACCCCGCCATCGCAGCCTGATACCCGTGATGGCGCACTGAGGGTGCGCCAGGCTCCACGCCGGCTGGCGCTCGTCGGCCCGACGGCCTGCGCCAAGTCGGCGCTAGCGCTCCTGGCGGCGAGGGAGCTCGGCGACGTCGAGCTGGTGACAGCCGACTCGATGCAGGTCTACAGGGGTATGGACATCGGCACCGCCAAGCCCACGGTGGCCGAGCAGGCGGAGGTGCGCCACCACCTCCTCGACGTGGCAGCACCCGAGGAGGACTGGGACGTGGCGCGCTTCGTCGCAGCGGCCCGTCAGGCCGTGGAGGGCATCGAGGCACGGGGCCGGCGGCCGCTGCTGGTAGGGGGAACGGGGCTTTACGTGCATGCCCTGGTGGACGGCTTGCGCGTGCCGGGCCGATGGCCCGACGTGGCGCGCTCGCTGGAGGGAGCCTCCAACGCCGAGCTGTACGCCCGGCTGCACGACCTCGACCCGGTGGCGGCGGCCAGGATCGAGCCCGGGAACCGCCGCCGCCTGCTGCGTGCAATGGAGGTGACCCTGGGCAGCGGTCGGCCGTTCTCGAGTTTCGGGCCCGGCGTGGGTGCTTTCCCGCCGTCGGGCTGGGACATCGCCGGGGTATGGCTGCCACGCGCCGTCGTACGCCGGCGAATTGCCGCCCGCTTCGAGGCGATGCTCGAATGCGGGCTCGTGGACGAGGTGCGCCGGCTGCTGGCCCGGGGGCCTCTGTCGCGCACGGCGCGCCAGGCGCTCGGCTATAGAGAGGTGCTCGCCCATCTCGAGCAGGGTCTGGCTCTGGCCGATGCCAGCGCCCTGGCCGTGGACCGGACTCGCCAGTTCGCAAGGCGCCAACGGATGTGGTGGCGGCGCGACCCGCGCGTCAGCTGGTTCGGGGCCCCCTCGGACCCGTTGGATGTACTGCCCGCTCTCCTGGGAAACTGGGGTCTATGAGCGAGGCTCTCTCCGGTGATGCCCCTAGTGGCCAACTGCTGCTGTTCAAGTACGAGGGGCTCGGCAACGACTTCTTGGTGATGCTCGACCCGCTGGGGGTGTCTCCTATCAGTGCGGACCTGGCTCGGGCGGTCTGCGACCGGCACCGGGGCCTTGGTGCCGACGGCCTGTTGCGGGCCGGCCCGGCGCCCGCCAGCGGGGAGGCTTTGACTTTCGAGTTGCGCAACGCGGACGGCACGGAGGCGGAGATGAGCGGTAACGGCCTGCGGTGCCTGGCCCACGCCGCCCTCGACGAGGGCCTGGTCGACGTGGCGCCGGGAGGCAACTTCGACGTGCTCACCCCCGCCGGACGCCGCCGCGTGACCGTGCACCGGCGTTCTGTGGCCTGGGCATGGTGCAGCACGGAGATGGGCCGTCCGCAAGTGAGCGGGGACGCCGAGCGCTGCAATGTCGGGCACGGGCAACTGTTCGTCGACGTCGGCAACCCGCACCTGGTGGTGCTCGGCCCGAGCCCGGCCACGGTCGACGTGGCGGCACTGGGACCGCTCCTCAGTGCCCAGGCGGGACGCTCGACAGGAGGGGTCAACGTGGAGTTCGTCGCCCTCGGCCCTGGCCCCGACGAGCTGACGATGCGGGTGTGGGAGCGCGGCGTCGGTGAGACTCAGGCGTGCGGGACGGGCTCCGTGGCCGCCGCTACGGCTCTGCACCACTGGGGCCGGGTGGGCAGCAAGGTGACGGTCAACCAGCCGGGTGGCGCTGCCGAGGTCGAACTGCGCCCGGACGGCGTTGCCCTGCTGAGCGGCCCGAGCCGGCGGGTCGCCCGCTGCGTTGTCGAGCCGCGGTGGCTGCTTGAGACCGCCGCCGGGCTGCCCGGCTGGGCCCCATGACCCTCATCGAGCGCACTTTCAGGGAAAAGATCGTCCTGGTAGGCGTAACTCTGCCGCCCGAGGAACAGTTGCCGGCCGGAGTCAGCGGCGAGGAGCAGACGGAGTTGCACCTGGATGAGCTGGCATCGCTGGTCGCTACCGCCGGGGCGGACGTGGTGGCCAGGGTCCACCAGAGGCGAGAGCGGCCCGATCCGGCCACCTACGTCGGGCGTGGCAAGGCGCAAGAGGTCCGGGACGTCTCGGAGATGTGGGACGCCGACACGGTCGTGTTCGACGACGAGCTTTCGCCGGCACAGTCGAGGAACCTGGAGAAGATCCTCGGCCGCACCGCCATAGACAGGACGGCCGTGATCCTGGACATCTTCGCTCAGAACGCCCGCAGCGAGGAGGGCAAGGCTCAGGTCGAGCTGGC